>JAIRKN010000108.1 GCA_031260095.1 Tannerella sp.
AACAAAGTGACACTGTATCCCGACGCCTATCTTACGCCATTCTCGGTACCCGCCTTTGTTCGTACAAGTCCCTACGTCATTTCGGCGGATGTGGAACTGGCAAACGGGAAAGAACAGGGCGTTTTGCTGTCGTTGGGCGGATATCTGGGCGGTCTCAGCTTATACGTGAAGGACGGTAAGTTGGCTTTTGCCTATAATGCCGAAGGGAAAACAGTCGAGGTCATCTCCAACCGGCCGCTCGGCAAAGGGACGCAAACGCTGAAAGCTGAAATACGTCAAAAGGCCGGAAGTCGCAACAAGTCCGTCGAACTGTATGTCAACGGCAGTAAAGTTGCCGAACGGCAGTTTGAAAGCAGTGTCGCCTACCATTCCACCGAAGGTCTGGATGTAGGTAGCGACGTTGGAACAGCCGTAACGTCAGCCTATAAAACGCCGTTTAATTTTACAGGGAAGGTGAGTCAAGTGACACTGGAGAATTTATCACAGTATTGAGAGGGTGGGGAAGACCTCGCGGGTATTTACCGGGTTGGAAACGCAATAATCAACAGTGGATAACCGCAGAGCGACTTTCGCATCTTGGGAAACTTTAGGTTATCAATAAAAAAAGTATCCCTTTTCTTCCGACGGGCAATTGGGGTCAAGGGATACTTTACTAAAACCAGATAATCTTAGCTTCGACAAAAGTAATTCTTCCACTTGGAAATTGCAAGTGATTTTTGCTTTTTTTCTTTGTGAAGGGCTACATCTCTACCCCCAGCCTGCGAAACGGCATGTTTCCCTGCAATGAAATGTTAAACATCCGGCGCATTAAAAAGCGTCATCCGTATGTCCCCAGACACAATATTTGTTCTCCTTTCCCGTTCTTGTTTCATAAATATTAATCTTTTTATGAGCAGAAGCATATACGATTCCAGGGAGCGGTGGACTTATGTATTTATTTTGATCGCGGTACTTATTGTCATTGCTACCGTCTATTTTTCTAATTCATTAACCAAACAACTCGCCGAAGAAGAAAGAAGTAAAGCGGAAATCTGGGCGGAAGCCACGAAAATCCTTACGATGCCGGGTATTCTGGATACCTCCGATAACGAAACATCCTCCAGTTATGACGAACTGGAAAGAAAGCATAACGAAACCGTTTCTACCTTAACAAATTTTATTCTGAAGATAATCAATGAAAATACGTCCATACCCGTGATCGGATGTAACGAAAACGATTCCGTAAGCTCCTATATCAATATTGATATTCCTGAAAAAGGTGCGGAAACAGTCCTGAAAAATAAAGTGAAAGAATTTAAAGCAAAAAATCCTCCCATTATTATAACGATAGACAATGATAAGAAGGAGGTATATCAATATTTGTATTATGACGATTCCGTTTTACTGAAGAGGTTGCTGATGTTCCCTTATGTCCAGCTTTTCGTCGTATTCGCATTTATCCTGTTGTCTTTTCTTGCATTGCTGAGCGCGAAAAAAGCGGAACAAAACAAAGTCTGGGTGGGGTTGTCAAAAGAAACCGCACATCAGTTAGGTACTCCGATATCTTCCCTGATGGCGTGGGTGGAATACCTGAAAACAAAAGAGGTGGACGGGTCATACCTTAACGAAATGGAAAAAGACGTCAAAAGGCTGGAAACCGTCGCCGACAGGTTTTCCAAAATAGGATCCAACCCGGATCCCCTTCCCCTGAATATCAATGAGGCCGTGAAATCATCCTGTGAGTATATGGGTACGCGCATCTCATCGAAAGTTAAACTCAATACCCAACTTTCCGCAGAACCGGCCCTCGTACTGATGAACGATTCACTCTTTTCGTGGGTCATTGAAAACCTTACCAAAAACGCGGTAGACGCGATGGAAGGTCAGGGTAAAATAACGTATCAGGTCGAAAATAACACAAAAAAGATCTATATTAATATCTCTGATACCGGCAAAGGTATTCCCAAATCGAAATTTAAAACTATCTTTCATCCCGGATATACAACCAGAACCAGAGGATGGGGACTGGGACTTTCACTCGTGAAAAGAATTGTGGAATCTTATCCGGGTGGAAAAATATACGTGAAAAACTCTGAAATAGGAAAAGGTGCTACATTTCGGATTGAATTACGGAAATATCACGGATAAACCGGACGCCCCCACCGGGTTACCGGATTCAGTGAATCTTTCTTCTGTAAAATTTTCTTTTCGCACACGCTTGGAAATCGCAGAATTTTCATGTAGTTTTGCCACCGTTTTACAATATGATCAAGAAACATGTTTAGGTTAATCGGCTTATTTTTATTTTTGCTAATAAACATATCCTTACCGGCACAGGATGTGGTACCTTCCCTTTCCAAAGAAGAAAAAAAGTACATGCGGATGGAATGGCGAGACAGCATCCGAACGCTTATAAAAGAACACATAGACGGCATCGGACCGAATTATAACGCAGACAGTATACGCCGGGAGATCGAAAGCGGAAATTATTTTACGCTATTCAAAGACAACTATTTTACCGGAGGAATACCGTTAGGACAGAAAATAGGACAGGACAACTCAAATGCAAAATTCCAGTTAAGTATCAGTCATCGTCTGACCAAAAGTATCCTGCCTTTCGACACCTACCTTTTTTTGCAATTCTCACAGAAAACGATCTGGAATGTATTTGAAAAATCGCTGCCCATACGGGATCTAAATTTTAATCCCGGAGTCGGAATAGGTCATCTAATCATTCATAAAAACAGATACATCGGAAAGATGATCCTGATGATTGAGCATGAATCAAACGGGAAAGACAGCCTGACGTCCCGAAGCTGGAATAAAGTGTCATACGGTATAAATTTAATGTTAAACCATCATGTGAACGCCCAGGTGAAATTATGGATACCTATCATAGATAGCGGCAACAACCGGGATATCCTGCGCTATAACGGAATCGGACATTTCGGGCTTAACTACCATACCAATGACAGACGCTTTCATGTCGGTCTGCTGACTACCTGGCGAACAAATTCTTTCAGTTTTAATACACAATGGGAATTAAGTCTTAAGATCAACAAAAAGGTGAATCAATATCTATTCCTCCAATATTACAATGGATACGGAGAAAACCTGCTGGATTACAATCAATATAAAAGTATCCTCCGCATAGGATTCGTCATTAAACCCCGTGATTTCACCATTTATTAAAGTGTCACAATGTGAAAACGTATGAATGTAACGAGTGAAACTCTAAGGGAGTTAAAGGAAGGTAATCATAAGGCATTTGAAGCTGTATTCCTGTCTTACTTCGACAAAGTAAAGCGTTTCATCGCCGGACTTGTCCGTTCGGAAGATGATGCGGAAGATTTGGCGCAAGATGTTTTCGCCAAGTTGTGGACAGAGCGAGAAACCATAAATACACAATTTTCATTCAACGC
>JAIRKN010000110.1 GCA_031260095.1 Tannerella sp.
CTGAAATATCATATTCCCGCCTTGTATGGGGAAAGTCTTGAAGGGTTGAAAGTTAAACCTTCAGGAGTTTATGTGGATGTTACGTTCGGAGGCGGAGGTCATTCGCGCGGTATTTTGGCGCAATTGGGGAAAGGAGGACGTTTATATGGTTTCGATCAGGATGCCGATGCCGAGAGGAATATTGTAGAAGATGAGCGATTTGTCTTTGTGCGCAGTAACTTCCGGTATGTGTCCAATTTTATGCGTTATTATAAAGAGAAACAGATAGATGGTCTGATTGCAGACTTGGGCGTGTCATCTCATCATCTGGATGATGCGACACGCGGTTTTTCATTTCGTTTTGAAGGAGCGCTTGATATGCGGATGAATAACCGTGCAGGACAAACGGCTGCCGATGTTTTGAATACCTATTCGGAAGAAAAGCTGGCGGAAACGCTTTATCTGTATGGAGAATTGAAAAATTCATACAAGATTGCTTCGGCGATTGTCCGTACAAGGGAATTACAACCATTTCGGGTGATCCCGGACTTATTGGAAGTTTTGAAGCCTTTTTCAGGAAAAGAGAAGGAAAAGAAATTTTTGGCGCAGGTCTTTCAGGCATTACGTATAGAAGTCAACCGTGAAATGCAGGCTTTACGCGAATTGTTGCAGCAGTCTCCCGGATTGCTGACGGAAGGGGGACGGTTGGTCGTCATTACGTATCATTCGCTGGAAGACCGTTTGGTGAAGAATTTCATGAAATCCGGGAATTTTGAAGGGCGCGTTGTTCAGGATTTTTACGGTAATGTGCAATCACCTTTACATCCTCTGGGGAAAATGATGATTCCTTCCTCAGGGGAAGTGGAAAGTAATCCGCGTTCGAGAAGTGCGAAATTGCGGGTGGCGGAGAAAATAACCGTATAAAGAAAGTAATAAAAGAAAATGGAGAAAACAAAGAAGAAAAAACGTATTTCGTTAATGTATATTCTCGGAGGGGGGATGCTCAAGGAAAGTTTTGTCATCAGGCATACGAAGATGATTGTACTTATTGTGATCTTGTTGTTTTTTTACATAAGCAATCGCTATACCTGTATGATCAAACTCCGGGAGATTGATCATTTGCAGGAAGAATTGAAAGATGTGAAGTTTGAATCATTATCCATTTCTGCCCAGTTGACGGGAAACACCCGTCCGTCGCAGGTAGAGGAGCTTGTAAAGCAACAGGGGTTGGAACTGGAGAAAGCGAAAACGCCTCCGTATAAGCTTCGGAAGTAAGAGTGTATAGCAATGACAGTTTAAAAAAACAAACCGGACATACGAATGGCATCGAAAGAAAAATCGTCAAAAGGTACGACAAGAATATATAGTGAGAAAGACCGGGGTATTTTTTCCCGTTACTTTGTCATTACTATTCTTTTGGGTCTGTTGGCAATTGCGATACTTGGTTCGGCTTTTAAAATAGGAATAAAAGAAAAGAAAGAATGGCTCAAAGTATCGGATGGCTTGAAACGTCCGGATCTGCTTGTAAATCCGACACGTGGAAATATCTATTCGGATGATGACCGGATAATGGCGACAAGCGCTCCGAAATACTATATGTATATTGATTTTAAAGCCGAAGGATTTGCTTTGGATTCGTTTCAGAACGGCAAATATAACAGTGTGGATTCACTGGCGTGGTATTTGTCGAAAAAACTGAAAAATCGCACACAGGCGGGCTATAAAGCGCACCTGCTGAAAGGTCTTAAAGCAAAAAAGCGTCAATACCCCGTGTATGAGGGGCGAGTGTCGTATGCAGACCTGAAAGAAATAAGAACATTTCCGTTTCTTCGTTTTCATCGTAACCGTAGCGGATTTTATACCAAAGAAATGATGCAGCGGCAGAAGCCTTTTGGTATGTTGGCGTCACGCACAATCGGCGATATTTATAATGAGATTGATTCGGGCGGGGCGACAAGAGGAAAAAATGGCCTGGAATTGCAGTACGATTCATTACTGCGTGGTATGCCCGGATTGAACTCCGTTCAACGTGTAGGCGGACGGTGGACGAATATTGTTGAGATAGAGCCGACCAACGGACTGGATATTCGCTCTACGATTGATATAAATATTCAGGATCTGGTGGAAAAAGCGCTTACGGATAAGCTGAAAGAGATTGATGCGGACGCAGGTACCGCTGTCGTTATGGAGGTGAAGACCGGAGAAATAAAAGCGATTACAAATATGGAAAGAGTCGGCTCCGGGCGATATGCCGAAACGATCAATCATGCGATTGCAGACGAGATAGAGCCTGGCTCTACATTTAAGGTAGCGGCTATGATGGTGGCGATTGAGGACGGAGTAGTCGAGCCGGCAACGCCGGTTGATGTGGGGAATGGTATCTATATGTATGCGAACCGGCGTATGACCGACCATAATTCACATCATGGAGGATACGGTATGATCTCGGCGGAGAAATCAATCTGGTATTCTTCCAATATCGGTGTTGCCAAGATCATACTGAAAGGATATGAACGGGATCCTAAAAAATTTGTGGAAGGACTTCACCGTATCGGGATGGATGCGGACCTGCATATCGAAATTCCCGGGGCGGGCAAACCGAAACTGCGCCGGCCGGGAGACCGGTACTGGTCAAAGACGTCGCTGCCTTGGATGTCTTTCGGATATGAGGTACAGATCCCACCGATCCAGATGCTTACTTTTTTCAATGCCATTGCAAATGATGGGAAAATGGTTCGTCCGATGTTTGTGAAAGATATCATGAAAAATGAGAAGGTCGTAAAACATTTTGAGCCGGAAGTGGTGATTCCCGGAATATGCTCGGAGCGCACATTGAAGATTATACAGCAAATGCTATATAATGTAGTAAACTATAAAGATCCGACCCCGGTGCATCGTGACGGAACAGGAAAACCTGCGTGTTCGGATGTGATAACGATTGCCGGAAAAACGGGGACGGCACAGATTGCTCACGGGGGCGTTTACCGAACATCGGGACATAATGTATCTTTTTGCGGATATTTCCCTTATGAGGATCCGCTTTATACATGTATAGTTGTGATTTCGCGTCCGCGTGTGGGGCTTCCGTCCGGCGGCTTGATGTGTGGCGTGGTCGTGAAGGAAATCGCTGAAAAGATCTATGCGAACTGCACGGTTTTCGACATGAAAAAGGTGCCGGATGATTCATTGAAAGCGCCTTATCCCGATATCAAGAACGGAGATTACGTGGCATTGAAAAATGTGATGGAAGATCTTAAAATTAAGGCCGAAGAAACAGCGAAAGTAAACGCTAAATATGTGGTCGCCAATGGAAATGACAAGGGGATTGCATTGAAAGAAATACCTCTGATAGAGAATCTGGTTCCAAATGTGGCGGGAATGGGAGCAAAAGATGCGGTGTTTGCATTGGAGAATTGCGGCTTGCGCGTTACCCTTTCGGGGAAAGGGCATGTTGTTTCGCAATCCGTAAAAAATGGTAGCCGGGTCGTACCGGGACAAACAGTTATATTAACTTTAAAAGAATAAAAAAACAGAGATGAAGCTATCCGAATTAATAAATATCGCAGGACTTGGCGACATTGCGGGAGAAAATGATCCTGAACTAACCGGAGTTTACTCCGATTCGAGGCAGGCGAAACCGGGTTCACTGTTTGTTGCCGTGAAAGGAACGCTTGTTGACGGACATGACTATATCGGTAAAGCGATCGAACAGGGGGCAGTCGCTATTGTATGCGAACAGGGGGCCGCTCTCATCCGGGATCATGCCGCAGGGGAAGATCCCGCTTCCGGCACCGGGGATAAGGATATTGTAATCCTTACTGTTCCGGATTCGGCGGAGGCTTTGGGGCGTATTGCTTCGGCATGGTACGGCGAGCCTTCCGCCCGGATGACAGTGGTAGGTGTAACAGGTACAAACGGAAAAACCACCATTGCCACATTATTATACAACCTGTTCCGCAAGCTGGGATACAAAGCCGGATTACTTTCTACTATATGTAACTATATAGACGATAAAGTGGTACCGACGGAACATACGACCCCGGATCCGCTTACAATCAATCAGCTAATGTCGAAAATGGCGGATGCGGGTTGCGAATATGTATTTATGGAGGTGAGTTCCCATTCCATAGATCAGAAACGTATCAGCGGGGTGAGATTCAATGGGGGAATCTTTACAAACCTCACGCGCGATCACCTGGACTATCATAAAACGGTTGATCATTACCTGAAAGCGAAAAAGAAATTTTTTGATAACCTTCCTGCGTCTGCGTTTGCCCTGACAAATGCGGATGATAAAACGGGCCTGGTCATGTTGCAAAACACGGCGGCCCGGAAGCTTACTTATTCACTGCGTACGATCGCTGATTTTAAAGGTAAAATTATGGAATCCCATTTTGAGGGCATGGAAATAGAGATCAACGGACGGGATGTATATACGCATTTTACCGGTCGTTTCAACGCATCCAATATATTGGCCGTATATGGTGCGGCTGTTGCCCTTGGCGAGGAGCCGGAAGATATATTAGTGGCATTGAGTACGCTTCACCCCGTAGCGGGAAGATTTGAAACAATACGTTCACCGAAGGGATTCACGGCAATTGTCGATTATGCGCATACGCCGGATGCACTGGCAAATGTCCTGAATGGTATTAACGAGGTATTGGATGGGCGCGGACGTGTGATCACGGTAGTCGGGGCCGGGGGCGACCGGGACAAGGGCAAACGCCCGTTAATGGCAAAGGAAGCCGTCCGGCAGAGCGATCAGTTGATACTAACGTCGGATAATCCGCGGTTTGAGGAGCCTGACGATATTATCAACGATATGGAAGCAGGACTTAATGCGAGCGACAAAGAACGTACGCTTTGCATAACGGACCGTAAGCAGGCGATAAAGACGGCGTTTGCTCTGGCTAAAAAAGGAGACGTCGTCCTGATTGCCGGAAAAGGACATGAAGATTATCAGGAGGTGAAAGGAGTAAAACACCATTTTGATGACAGGGAAACAGTACGTGAAATGTTTAACACAGAGAATTAACCGTTGAATTATGTTATACGACCTTTTTGTTTATTTAGACCGGATAGATTTCCCCGGAGCGGGATTATTTAAGTATATATCATTCCGCTCGGGAGTGGCCATTATGTTTGCCTTATTTATTTCGACCCTGATCGGCAGGCATATCATCAACAAACTGCAACGGATGCAGATCGGCGAGCCGGTTCGCAACCTTGGGCTTGAAGGACAGATGAACAAGAAAGGGACGCCTACGATGGGAGGGATCATTATCATCATTTCCATACTGATTCCGGTAATATTATTTGCCCGCCTCAACAACGTTTACATCATATTAATGCTTATCACCACCATTTGGCTGGGAGCGTTAGGGATTGCGGACGACTATATCAAAGTCTTCAAGAAAGATAAGGAAGGACTTCGGGGGAAGTTCAAGATTGTAGCGCAGGTAGGTTTGGGATTAATTGTCGGTATGACCCTTTATCTAAGTCCGGAGGTTGTCATCCGGGAAAATCTGGAAGTGCTAAACAGTGATAATGTGATCGAAGAAGTACAGATTCATCCGTCGGAAACAAAATCGACCAAAACGACCATACCTTTCTTTAAAAACAACAACTTCGATTATGCCTGGTTAGCGTCATGGGCCGGAGAATGGAAAAAAGAGGTAACGTGGTTGTTTTTTGTCCTGATCGTTATATTCATTGTCACGGCGGTTTCCAACGGCGCCAATCTGACGGACGGACTGGACGGGCTGGCTGCCGGCAGTTCGGCTATTATGGGAGTAGCGCTGGGCATTCTGGCCTATATGTCATCCCATCTTGAATTTGCTTCGTTCCTGAACACCATGTTCCTGCCCGGAGCAGAGGAACTGGTTATTTTTGCTGCCGCATTTATTGGTGCAACGATTGGCTTCCTGTGGTACAATTCCTATCCGGCGCAGGTATTTATGGGCGATACGGGCAGTCTTACCCTGGGGGGTATTATCGCCGTTTATGCGATCATTATACGGAAAGAGTTATTGATACCTGTTCTTTGCGGGATCTTCCTGGTCGAGAGTTTGTCGGTATTGATACAGGTATTTTATTTCAAATACACGAAAAAGAGATACGGAGAGGGGCGGCGTATATTTAAGATGACCCCGTTGCATCATCATTTCCAGAGGCCCGGTAATGCCGGTATACAGGCGTTGATTCAACGTCCATACAATGTGGTGCCGGAATCGAAGCTGGTTATTCGATTCTGGTTGATAGGGATTATTCTTGCGGTCATCACCATTGTTACACTGAAAATCAGATAACGTATATGAGCCGGAGAATTGTCATACTGGGCGCCGGAGAAAGTGGCGCCGGAGCTGCCGTACTTGCGCGGAAAGAGGGATTTGACGTCTTCGTATCCGACGCCTCATCCATAAAGCCGGAGTATAAAAAAATACTCGACGACCATGCCGTAGCATGGGAAGAGGGCCGTCATACGGAGGACAAGATCCTGAATGCCGGCGAGGTAATAAAAAGTCCGGGAATCCCGGATCATGCGCCTGTTATCCTGAAAATAAAAGAACGAAAGATACCCGTCCTGTCGGAAATCGAGTTCGCAGGGCGTTATACGGATGCAAAGATGATCTGTATTACAGGAAGTAACGGCAAAACGACGACCGCCATGCTCACCTGTCATATTTTCAGGAATGCCGGCCTCGACGTCGGGCTTGCGGGCAATATAGGAAACAGTCTGGCGTTGCAGGTCGCCGAGAATCCCCACGAATACTACGTGATTGAATTGAGCAGTTTCCAACTCGACAACATGTATGATTTCAAGGCGGACATTGCGATATTGCTGAATATAACACCGGATCATCTGGATCGTTACCATTATGACTTCCGGGAATATGCCGCTTCCAAATTCAGGATCACCCGGAATCAGACCGCCTCGGACGCTTTTATCTTTTGGCAGGACGATCCGGCGATAAAGACGGGAATCGAACGATTCCACCCGGAGGCCACCCTGTATCCGTTTTCGGAGGACCATGCGCCCGGCGTAAAGGGATACGTAGAAAACGGAAAAATAATTGTAGAATCATCAAAAGGAAAATATACAATGGATCGAGATTTATTATCCCTGAGGGGAACGCACAATTTGCACAACTCGTTAGCATCGGCTATCGCGGCGAAGGTATCCGATATACGTAATGAAAAAATTCGCGCCTCGCTGAGTGATTTTTATGGCGTCGAACATCGTATGGAAATGGTCACACGTGTGAAAGGCGTTGATTATATCAACGACTCGAAAGCGACCAATGTAAATTCATGCTGGTATGCCCTGCAATGCGTAAACACTCCGATAGTCCTGATCCTGGGGGGGACGGACAAAGGCAACGATTACGCCGAAATAGAACAGTTGGTAAAGAAAAAAGCGCGTGCGCTGATATTTCTGGGAGCGGATAACAGTAAGCTGCACGCATTCTTTGACGGAAAGATCGCCCTGATAGGCGACGCGGCTTCTATGGAAGAAGCGGTAAAGAAGGCATATCAGTTCGCCGTGAATGGCGACACGGTGCTGCTTTCGCCCTGTTGCGCCAGTTTCGACCTTTTCAAAAACTATGAAGACCGCGGCAACCAGTTCAAAAAATGTGTACGTAATTTATAACGATATGGGATTAGCCGGCAGATTATTCAAGGGAGACCGTTCGGTATGGATCATTTTCATGTTCCTCTGTCTCATATCACTCGTGGAGGTATACAGCGCAACCAGCACGCTGGCTTACCGCAACACATATTTCTGGACACCAATCCTAAGGCATGCCACCTTCCTGCTAATGGGCTTTGCGGCCGTACTTTTGCTGCACAACATCCCAAGCCGCTACTATTTCGTAGCCATCCTCCTCCTGCCTCTTTCTATCCTCATGCTTACGGTCACACCTTTCATAGGGGTTAGCGCTAACGAAGCCCACCGCTGGTTATCGTTTATGGGCATTCAGTTTCAGCCGTCGGAGTTTGCCAAGCTGGCCTGCATCGTATTTGTCGCCTTTATGTTGAGCAAGCAGGACCGCTTCACGCCCGGCCGCACCTTCTGGATCGTATGGAGCGGGGCGGGACTGACATGCCTGCTGATCCTGCCGGAAAACTTTTCGACGGCCTTTCTTTTATTCCTGGTATGTTTCCTGATGATGATCGTCGGACAGGCTCCGTGGAAGAAAATGACGGTACTGTTCCTTTCTCTGACGCTGGCGGGGGGACTTTCATTTGTCGTCATACGTTCCGTGCCGGACGATTTTGCGGATCGATACATGCCCAAGCGCGCTGCCACCTGGGTAGGACGTATAAAGGACTTCGGCCGGGACACGGGTGAGAACAAATACGTCATAGACGATGATAACTACCAGGTCGCGCACGCCAAGATCGCCATAGCCCGTGGCGGTCTGTTCGGGAAACTACCGGGACGCAGCCTCCAGCGCGATTTCCTTCCCCAGGCGTATTCCGACTTCATCTATGCCATCATCATCGAAGAAATGGGGTTGATTATCGGTGGTGTGGGGGTGATGCTGCTATACATATTCCTGATGTTCCGCGTAGCGATCATTGCGCGCCGGTGCGAGAAGTTATTCCCCAAATATCTGGCGCTCGGCTGCGGCCTGCTGATCGTCATACAGGCGTTTATCAACATGGCTGTGGCGGTCAATCTCATACCGGTCACCGGGCAGCCGTTGCCATTGATCAGTCGCGGCGGCACCTCGACCATGCTCACGTGCTTTTATTTCGGAATCATACTAAGCGTAAGCCGTTTTGGAGCCGGAATGGGCGACGACGAAGATACGGATGACGAAGAACGCGCCGAACCGGAAAATGCCGAAGAAACGCCCGCAGCGGCCGTTGACACAACGCCCGGCGAAAATCTTATCGAACCCGGCCGGAACTTATCGGATCCGGCCAGATCCGCGCGGATTTCGCCAGATCCAATTGGATTTAGTCAGATCCAATTGGATTTCGCCAGATCCAATTGGATTTCGCCAGATTCAATTGGATTTCGCCAGATTCAATTGGATTTCGCCAGATCCAATTGGATTTCGCCAGATCCAATATGACTTTCGTCAAATCCGCGCGGATTTCGCCAGATCCAATTGGAATTTCGTCAGATCCGAGTGTAAATGACGAAAAGAAATAAGATAATATAAGTAATTATTAAGTGTTCACAAAAATGTTAAGAAATGAGCAGACTTAAGGTGATAATAAGCGGAGGTGGAACGGGGGGACATATCTTTCCGGCTATTTCGATCGCCAATGAGATTCGGGTACGGTTTCCGGATGCCGACATTCTGTTCGTCGGAGCGGAAGACCGAATGGAAATGGAGCGTGTGCCGGCGGCGGGATACAGGATTACAGGCTTGCCGGTGAGCGGCTTCAATCGAAGGCAGAAACTGAAAAACATAGACGTGATCCTGAAACTTTGCCGAAGCCTTTGTATGGCCCGGAAGATTATCCGCGATTTTAAGCCGGAGATCGTCATCGGCGTAGGCGGTTATGCGAGCGGACCGGCGTTATTGATGGCCTCGTTGCTTCGTATCCCGATATTGATACAGGAGCAGAACTTCTGCGCCGGAGTGACAAACCGATTGCTGGCCCGGCGCGCTGCCAAGATCTGTGTGGCATACAGGGGTATGCACCGGTTTTTCCCGCCGGAACGCATCATTATAACGGGAAATCCCGTCAGGAAAGATCTCGAGGCGGTACGCGCGAAAGATCCCGAAGCGATGGATTATTTCGGATGTAAGGCCGGGAAACCCGTCCTGCTGGTGCTTGGGGGAAGCCTTGGCGCACGTACCGTCAACCGGGGCGTACGCCGGGGACTGGATGCTCTGATAAATGCCGGCATTCAGGTGATATGGCAGACCGGGAAGTGCGAATATGATACCATAAAAGACGACCTGAAAGACCGGTCGTATGAAGGACTTTGGTACGCGGATTTTATTTCGCGCATGGATTATGCCTATGCCGCGGCCGACCTGGTCGTCTCGCGGGCCGGAGCAGGGACGATTGCCGAACTCTCCCTCCTGCAAAAGCCGGTCATACTGGTCCCTTCGCCCAACGTGGCGGAAGATCACCAGAATAAAAACGCCCGGGCCTTGTCGGAGAATAATGCCGCCGTTCTCTTACCCGATCATGAGGCGGAAGAACAACTGGCTCCTGTGGCCATACGGGTAATCGCCGACAGCAAACAGTTATACTTCTTAAGCGAGAATATCGCTCTTTTTGCACAACTCAACAGCGCGGAAAGAATCGTAGACGAAGTCGTGCGCATCATAGATAGACCGAAATGAAACAGAACGAAATAACATCCGTGTACTTTATCGGGGCGGGAGGCGTCGGAATGAGCGCCCTGATCCGGTATTTTCTTGCCCGTGGCAAACGTGTGGCCGGCTACGACCGCACACCTTCGCCCCTGACCACCCAACTGATCGCCGAAGGGGCCGCTATCCGTTTTGAAGAGGATGAAACCACCATCCCCGAATCCTTCCGGGATAAAACGACGACGCTGGTCGTCTATACACCCGCCGTGCCCGCTTCGCATCGAGAGCTGACGTATTTCCGCAATAACGGATTTCGCGTATTGAAACGCTCCCAAACGCTGGGGCTTATAACGAACGCATCACGAAGCCTCTGCATTGCCGGAACACACGGCAAAACGACCACCTCTTCGATGACGGCGCATATCCTCAAGCAAT
>JAIRKN010000138.1 GCA_031260095.1 Tannerella sp.
ACAAAAACCCACAATTCGCCGGATCCTTCAAACAGGAGATATAATTTCATGGAATCTATCAGGTATATCATCCCCACGGTATAGACGAACAGAATAAGATAGTCAAGTATACGTGCAAAAATACGTTCGCCCACCCCTGCCGGCGTTTGATCTATCCGGACATACCGGCTTGTTATAATCTGCGCTTCCGCCATAGAACATTTATATTTGCCTGCAAATATAACAAAAAATGAGTGGAATGTGAAATTTTTTTTTGCCGGATTGAAAAAATGACCGGGCGGGGTCGCTGGGGACAGAGGCAGGGAATGCCGCCGTAAGGGTAGAAACCCGCCCCGTCATGATCCCTACGTTGCTACGCTCCTCGCAAAGGACGGACACACATCCAATATTCCAATTGGATGATCGAAAGAAAATCAGCATTCTTTTGTCATTGCGCCTGATTTGCATTATCTTCCTCTGTAAAAAAACAGTTTTTTCATTTCATGTGCTTGGAAAACACAAGTTTTTCATGTACTTTTGCCCCGCTATAAGCGAGAGAAAACTATGAATAGATTAGATTTAAGCGAACAGGAAATGATCCGGCGTAATAGCCTGGAGCAATTGCGGAATATGGGAATCGATCCCTATCCGGCTGCCGGATATCCGGTGGACGCATACGCCCTGGAGATTAAAGAACGTTATGAAGATGAAGGTGAAAAACGCTATGTGACCATAGCAGGCCGTATTATGAGCCGCCGTATTATGGGGAAGGCGTCTTTTGTGGAATTACAGGATTCTACCGGTCGTATCCAGGTGTATATTGCCCGTGATTATGTCTGCCCTTCGGAAAATAATCTGGATCTGTATAACGTGGTTTTTAAAAAACTGTTGGATATAGGCGATTTTATCGGTATTAAGGGATATGTTTTCCGTACGCAAATGGGAGAAATTTCCGTTCATGCGGAAGAGTTGACGGTATTGTCGAAGTCGCTTCGTCCGCTTCCGGTCGTAAAGGAAAAGGACGGCGTCGTTTATGATGGTTTTTCCGATTCGGAACAGCGGTATCGTCAGCGGTATGTCGACCTGGTTGTAAATAATGAGGTAAAAGACGTGTTCATCAAACGGACGAAGGTCTATACCTCGATGCGTGAATATTTCAATACGAAAGGTTATCTGGAAGTCGAAACTCCCGTTCTTCAATCTATACCGGGAGGCGCGGCTGCACGTCCGTTTATTACGCATCACAATGCGCTGGACATTCCTTTATATCTGCGTATTGCAAATGAATTATATTTGAAGCGTCTTATTGTAGGCGGTTTTGAAGGTATTTACGAGTTTTCCAGGAATTTCCGTAATGAAGGTATGGATCGCACACATAATCCGGAATTTACCGTAATGGAGATTTATGTGGCATACAAGGATTATAACTGGATGATGGATTTCACGGAGAAGATGATTGAGAAAGTCTGTTTTGATGTAAATGGAACGGATGAAGTAGAAGTGGATGGTAAAGCGATCCGTTTTAAAGCACCGTTCAGACGTGTGACCCTGATCGACGCCATTAAGGAGCATACGGGCATTGATATAACGGGAATGGACGAAAGCGGGCTTCGGAATGTTTGTAAACAACTCGGTATAGAAGCGGATGAAACAATGGGGAAAGGAAAACTTATTGATGAGATATTCGGCGAGAAATGTGAAGCGAATTATATACAACCTACATTTATTATTGATTATCCGATAGAGATGTCGCCGCTATGTAAACGTCACCGCCATAATCCGGAACTGACGGAGCGTTTTGAGTTGATGGTCAATGGTACGGAACTTTGTAATGCTTATTCGGAATTGAATGACCCGGTGGATCAGTTGGCGCGTTTTCAAGAGCAGTTGAAGTTGAGTGAAAAAGGCGATGATGAGGCTATGTTTATCGACATGGATTTTATTCGTGCGCTTGAATACGGTATGCCGCCCACAAGTGGTATGGGTATAGGTATGGACCGGCTTGTCATGCTTCTTACGGGACAAACGTCGATTCAGGAAGTATTGTTCTTCCCACAGATGCGCCCGGAAAATACGGTGAAAAAAGATCCGGTAGAGAAGTATAAGCCTTCGGGCGTGCCGGAGGAATGGGTACCCGCCCTGCAGAAAGCCGGATATGTGACGGCCGATATGCTTGCGGGCGCTAATGCACAGCAGGTGCGCCGGTCGTTGTTTGAACTGAATAAAAAGTATAATCTCGGATTAGAACTGCCTTCTTTGCAGGATGTGGAATCCTGGACGAAGGAGAGATCACTATGAACAATGCACATATAAAAGTCTTTCCCGGAAAGATTGCGATCATGGGAGGCGGGAGCTGGGCTACCGCTCTGGCAAAGATTATAATGTACTCGCAAAAAGAGATCAACTGGTATATGCGCCGTCCGGACCGGATCGAAGACTTTAAACGAATGAAACATAATCCGGCCTATCTGCCGAGTATTACTTTTGATACGTCCCGTATTCATTTCTTTAGTGACATCAATCAGGCAATAGAAAGTTCGGATACGCTTATTTTTGTAACTCCTTCACCCTATATCAAAGATCATCTGAAAAAGGTGACCGCATCCCTGAAAGATAAATATATTATATCGGCTATCAAAGGAATTGTGCCGGATGAGAATATGCTTATCAATGATTATTTTACGACCTATTATGCGGTGGATCCGAATAATATTATTGTGATCGCCGGGGCTTGTCATGCGGAAGAGATTGCGATGGAGCATCTGTCATACCTGACGCTCGTCTGCCGGGATATAAAAAAGGCCCGTAAACTTTCGGAAAATGTGTTTAAGACCCCTTATCTGAATAGCTCGTGCAGTCGTGATATGACCGGTCTGGAATACGTTTCGGTGTTGAAGAATATTTATGCGATTGTGGCGGGTATTTGTAGCGGTCTGAAATATGGGGATAATTTTCAGGCGGTATATATTCCGAATGCCTTTGATGAAATGATACGTTTCCTGAATGTGGTGCATCCGATGAAGCGGAATATTACAAGCGCCTCGTATCTCAGCGACCTGCTTGTCACGTCTTATTCGACATTCAGCCGGAATCGTATGTTTGGAAAAATGATCGGGGAAGGGAACAGCGTAAATGTTGCTAAGGTAGAACTCGGTATGGTTGCCGAGGGGTATTATGCTGCGAAATGTATCCATGAAATAAATGAGGATTTTAAAGTGGATATGCCGATACTGAACGCATTATATGCGATCTTGTATGAGCGGAAATCGCCTGTGATACAAATCGGGAAGATAACGGAGATCTTTAATTAATCTCTTTGCCGGCATTCTGTTGTTTTCGGAATGAAAGGGCAAAGGGTATTTTGATAATTATTAATATAATAAGGAAATGAAAAGTATTAGTTTAAACATCGACAAAGCGCTTGGTGTGATCACGAAAAAACAAGTAAACGCTCTTGAGCCGGAAGTGAAAAAGGCGATGAGCCTGTTGCATGAGAAGACCGGCAAAGGAAGTGATTTTCTTGGCTGGCTGCATCTTCCTTCTTCTATCCGTGAGGCTGAACTGGAAGATATTGAGACGGCGGCAGGAAAGCTTCGTAAGTGTGAGGTCGTTGTGGTGATCGGTATTGGTGGCAGTTATCTCGGAACAAAAGCAGTGGTGGAAGCATTGAACAATAGTTTCGACCTGTTGCAGAAAAAACGTAAAAATCCGCTCATTGTATATGCCGGACATAATATCGGTGAAGATTATCTTTCGGAGTTGTGCGAAATGCTTACCGGTGTTAAATTCGGTATTATCAATATATCCAAATCGGGTACTACGACAGAACCGGCAATCGCATTCCGCATACTGAAAAAACTGCTGGAAAAAAATGTCGGAAATGAAGAATCCAAAGATTGTATCGTTGCAATAACGGATAAGACCCGTGGCGCATTGCGTATGCTGGCCGATCAAGAAGGTTATAAGACATTCGTTATCCCGGATGATGTGGGGGGGCGTTTTTCCGTCTTTACTCCGGTAGGTTTGTTGCCGATTGCCGTTGCCGGCGTCAACATACGTGAACTGGTAAAAGGAGCGGCAGACATGGAAAAAGCTACGGACGAAAAAGTCCCGTTTGACAAAAATATAGCATCTATCTATGCTGCAATACGCAATCTGTTGTATAGGAACGGGAAAAAAGTGGAAATACTGGCCAACTTTCATCCGAAAATACATTATATCGGCGAATGGTGGAAACAGCTTTACGGGGAAAGCGAAGGAAAAGACGGAAAAGGTATTTTTCCTGCATCCGTTGATTTTACAACCGATCTTCATTCTATGGGACAATGGATTCAGGAAGGCGAACGTATGATCTTCGAAACGGTTATTTCCGTAGAAAAACCGGATCGTAAAATGACGATTCCAACAGATGAAGCCGACCTTGACGGATTAAATTATCTGGCGGGAAAACGTGTGGACGAAGTAAACAAAATGGCGGAACTCGGAACACAGTTGGCGCATGTGGACGGTGGCGTTCCGAATATTAAGATAACGATGCCGGAGTTGAATGCCTATTATATCGGACAGTTGTTCTACTTCTTTGAAAAATCATGCGGGATAAGCGGTTATGTTTTAGGCGTGAATCCGTTCGACCAACCGGGAGTGGAAGCTTATAAAAAGAATATGTTTGCGCTCCTGAACAAGCCCGGCTATGAAAAAGAAAGCAAGGCTATCAGGGAGAAATTGTAAATTTCTTCTCATTTTTTGATGTAAACCGAAAATAATTTATTAAGTTTGCATCCTCGTTAGGGGTGTTCTTCCTTATTAGGAAGGGCTGAGATTAGACCCTTGAACCTGATATGTTGTAATTGACGTCGTAGGGAAACGGATATTTTGAAACAAATAGTTAAAGAATGAATTGTTGGAAGCCGTTTCGTATTTACACGAAGCGGCTTTTTTTTTGATACGGGCACATATTAATTAATTTTTAAGGATATGAAATGGAGTGAGAAAGCATGGGATTCTATAAAACCCATTTATGAAAAGACATTGGCGTCGCCTTTTATACAGGAACTGATGGAGGGTACGCTCGATAACGAAAGATTTATATTTTATATCCGGCAGGATGCGTTGTACTTGTCGGATTACGGAAAGGTATTGATCGCTATCGCAACAAAACTGACGAAGCCGGAACATATAGAAGCCTTTATAGCTTTTGCCGGTGAATGTATAGCGGCAGAGAAGGAGTTGCATAAAACATTTTTGGCCGGAGCGGCGGCAGAGGCAAGGAAAGAACAGTCTGAGTCGCCTTCATGCCTGCTATATACGTCATACCTGCTCCGACAGTTAAATGCGCCGGTTGAAGTAATGGCGGCTGCGGTATTGCCTTGTTTTCGGATATATAAAGAAGTAGGGGAATATATTCTGGCAAACCAGCCGGAAGGTCATAATCCTTATCAGGCATGGATCAATGCGTACGGAGGAGAATATTATGAAGCGTCCGTGAAGAAAGCGATTGCTATCTGCGACGAACTGGCCGAATCGTGTACGGAGCAGCAACAAAATGCAATGACAGAAGCATTCATTACCTGTTCAAAACTGGAATGGATGTTTTGGGACAGTGCATATCATCTGGAACAATGGAAGGTGTGACCATTTAACGATTCGATACGAGATGAAGCATTATAAGAGAGCATTCACCATAGCAGGCAGTGATCCGAGCGGAGGGGCGGGGATCCAGGCTGATCTGAAAACATTTTCCGCATGTGGATGCTTTGGTATGTCGGCAATCGTTGCGGTTGTCGACGAAAATACCGTTGGCGTGACAGGCGTACATCCTGTGCCGGTAGATTTTGTCACCGGACAGATCAGGTCGGTGTTAGACGATATCGGAGCCGATGCCGTGAAGATCGGAATGCTCCACTCTTCCGAACTGATAAGGGCTGTCAAAAAAACGTTATCCGCCTACGATATTAAAAATATAGTATTAGATCCGGTAATGGTGGCGACCTCCGGCGATAAACTGTTGCAGGACGAAGCGATTGAAACATTGAAAAACGAACTGCTGCCTTTTGCCCGTGTGATTACGCCCAATCTTCCGGAAGCAGAAGTTTTGCTGGGTCGCAGGATCAACGGACAGCATGATTTTCCTTTGGTTATACGTGAGTTATCCACAAACCGCGCGGTTTCGGTCGTATTAAAAGCCGGACACCTGAAAGAAGAAAAGTTGACGGATGTGTTTTATAATGCCGAAACAGATGAAATCATAGAACTGACTTCCGAGCGGATAAATACAAGGAATACACATGGTACGGGGTGTACGTTTTCTTCGGCTATCGCCGCTTTTCTGGCCCATGATGTGCCGCTTAACGATGCGGTATGCCGTGCGAAAGAGTTTATGAAGTCGGCTATTGCCGCCGGAGCAGGCTATGAGATCGGAAAAGGACATGGCCCCGTCCACCATTTTTTTAAATTCTGGGAATAGGGCTTACTAAAAAGACATAGCGTATGGTTGTGAAATTGAATGATAAATCGTATGATGTAGCGAAGGGTACGACGTTGGATAAGTTTATCGGGACGCTGGATGTACCGCTTCAGGGAATTGCGATTGCAATAGATTATGAGGTGATCCCTCGAAGTCAATGGGATGAAATCCTCTTGAAAGATAATATGGAATTGATGTTGATTCATGCAGTATCAGGCGGATGATAGAGCTTATTGTAATTACAGCGGAACATTTTTTTGACGGAGAGCCGGAAATGGTTCATCTGCTTTTTGAAAATGGACTCGAACGGTTGCATCTCCGTAAGCCGTATGCCTCCTTTGACGAAACGAAGCATTTTATGGAGCAGATCAATCGTTCCTTTCATCCGAAGATAGTGCTTCATGATCATTATGAGTTGGCAGATTTATTCCGGGTGAAAGGGATACACCTGAACAACCGGAATTATTCCGGCCGGTCGCATTCTTGCCGCACTCAAGGCCCGGCGGCGGTGAGTCGTTCCTGCCATTCTTTTGAAGAACTGACCACCGCTTCGGAGGCGGAGGAATTGGAGTATGTGTTCTTAAGTCCTGTTTTTGACAGTATCTCTAAGAGCGGCTATAAGCAGGGCTTTACACCGGACGAGTTGCGTGATGCACGAAACAGAGGGATCATAAACGAGCGTGTATTCGCATTGGGCGGGATTACGGCGGAAAGGATACCGGCCGTTCGCGCCTTCGGTTTTGGAGGGGTCGCCGTATTGGGCGCACTGTGGGCCGGGGTGACGGCAGATAGAGGCAGACTGCCGGAGCGTTTCAATGAGTTGAGAATAAAATGTATGGGGATATGAAGAACGGATTGTTGTTTATCACTCAGCAAACGGAAAGATACAGCCATCTCCGGTCGGTTGAAATAGCCTTGGCCGGAGGTTGCCGGCAGATTCAACTCCGAATGAAAGAGGCCCCGGCCGGCGAGGTCGAAGAAGTAGCTTTTCGTGCGAAGGCGCTTTGTGATAAGTTCAATGCGGCATTATATGTTGACGACCATGTGGAGGTGTGCCGGAGAGTGAATCTCAGGGGGGTACACCTGGGGAAATCGGATATGCCGCCGCCGGAAGCGCGCAACATTCTTGGAAATCAGTATATCATAGGAGGTACGGCCAATACGTTTGAAGATATAGAGGTGTTATACCGCCGGCAGGTCGATTATATCGGTCTGGGGCCATTCCGTTTTACAACAACGAAGAAAAACCTGAGTCCGCTGTTAGGCTTGGAGGGATACCGGCGTATTATCGGACAATGCCGGGATCATGGAATTAATCTGCCGATAGTGGCAATCGGAGGGATTACGGCAGAGGATATTCCGGATCTTATGCAAACCGGAGTATCCGCTATCGCACTATCCGGCGCTATATTAAATGCAGAAGATCCGGTCGCGGAAACCCGGAAGATTGTGAAACAAATAAAACGACACAGTATATGGAAAACTTAGTCATAGCAGGGAAAGAATTTTGTTCGCGGCTGTTTCTCGGTACGGGAAAATTCAGTTCGAACGAACTGATGCGTCTGGCAATTGACGCATCGCAGACGGAAATGGTTACCGTAGCGATGAAAAGACTGGACATGGATAACAAAGAGGATGATATGTTAGTCCATATCCGTCGCAAACCGGATATTCAGTTATTACCAAACACATCGGGAGTGCGGAATGCCCGGGAGGCGGTCTTTGCCGCAAAACTGGCCCGCGAAGCCTTTGAAACAAACTGGCTGAAGCTTGAGATTCATCCGGATCCTAAATATTTATTACCCGATCCGATAGAAACATTGAAAGCAACGGAAGAACTGGCGAAAGACGGATTTGTGGTATTGCCGTATATCCAGGCGGATCCCGTTCTTTGTAAATTACTGGAAGAGGCCGGCGCCGCTACGGTGATGCCTCTGGGCGCTCCGATCGGAACAAACAAAGGGCTGCGTACGCGTGATCTCCTGGAGATCATTATCGAACAAAGTAATCTGCCGGTAGTGGTAGATGCGGGAATAGGTGCGCCCTCCCATGCTGCCGAAGCAATGGAACTGGGCGCCGACGCCGTACTCGTTAATACGGCTATCGCCATAGCGGGCGATCCGGTCGCTATGGCAAATGCGTTCCGGTTGGCCGTGGAATGTGGACGCATGGCTTTTGAAGCGCAACTGGCCGGGAAGTCTGGCATGGCCGCCGACGCAAGCAGTCCGCTTACATCCTTCCTGATGTGACATTTAAAATGAATGAGTATGTTATTTAAAGATTTGATTGGAGGATATGATTGGGAGGAACTGAAATCCGGCATCTTAAAAAAGACAGCCGGGGAGGTGGAACAGGCTTTGAACAAGCGGCGCCTCTTGACGGTGGATGACTTTATGGCCCTGATTTCTCCGGCAGCCGAACCTTATCTGGAACGAATGGCCGCCCTGAGCCGCCAATATACCCGGCTGCGTTTTGGTAAGACGATACAGTTTTATGTCCCCCTTTACCTGACCAATTCGTGTATGAATCATTGTGTCTATTGCGGATTTAACCACAATAACGATATAAAGCGCATTATACTGACCGATGAACAGATTCTCAGGGAAGTGGAGGCTATTAAGAAGATCGGGAACTTTCGGCATATCCTGCTGGTTACGGGCGAAAATCCGCGGGATGCGGGCGTCGATTATATTGAAAATGCTATCCGTCTGGTAAAGCCTTATTTTTCGTCTATCTCCATCGAAGTGCAGCCATTGAAAGAGGACAACTACCGCCGCCTGACAAGCGCAGGATTAAATGCCGTTTATTGTTATCAGGAAACCTATCATGCACAAAATTATAGAATGTACCATCCGAGGGGTATGAAATCGAAATTTGACTGGCGGCTGGACGTATTTGACCGTATGGGAAAAGCCGGCATACATAAAATAGGCTTAGGCGTATTGATCGGGCTGGAGGACTGGCGTACGGATGTGACGATGATGGCTTTCCACCTGCGCTACCTGCAAAAGACATACTGGCAAACACGGTATTCGATTTCATTCCCGCGTATGCGCCCCCATGAAGGGAAGTCTTTCCGTTCGAATGTCATTATGTCGGACCGGGAACTGGCTCAGCTTATCTTCGCCTTCCGCATTTTTGACCATGATGTGGAGCTATCCTTGTCGACCCGCGAAAAACCGCAATTCAGAGATCATATCGCCACGTTGGGTATTACTTCATTAAGCGCCGGATCAAAAACAGATCCGGGAGGATATGCCGTCTACAAAAAGGAGTTGGAACAATTTGCCGTCAGTGATGACCGCAGCCCGGAAGATGTTTTAAGCGCAGTGAAAAAACAGGGCTACGAAGTTGTCTGGAAAGACTGGGATCTAAGTCTGCAATAATGTCATAATTCATTCCGGAAGTACCCTCCCCGCCCGCATCATCGCGCGGAGATGTAGCAAATGCAATCAGTTGTTTAATTGACACTGTACCCAAGTATCTGATTACGAACAAAAGCGTCGCTCCGGAAGAATTAGGCACATTTCATTTACAAGCGAAGGCGTAGAAAAACCGGAAGAATTCACAATAAGTAAAATCTCAGGTATCCGTGTACTGTTTGACTTTGAAAAAAGCGAATAAACACTCTGCCAATCGGGTAGGAGAAACGGGATTAATTCCCGTTTCGACCTCCCACACCACCGTGCGTACCGTTCGGTACACGGCGGTTCTTTAAGTTGAGGGTGATCTTTTGCGGTAATAGTCTACCGT
>JAIRKN010000266.1 GCA_031260095.1 Tannerella sp.
TCTATACTTATATTATCAAACCCGGCCTCCTTGCAACGGTAAACGGAATTTACTGCCTCTGCCGCCGTATGCCTGCGATTCAGGAACTTCAGCTCTTCATCCCTGAAACTTTGTATGCCTACGCTGATACGGTTAAACGGCAAGGCCCGTAATGAAGCGACATAATTGTCTGATAAATCATCCGGATTTGCTTCTATTGTGATTTCCGAATGGCTCGACAACGGAAATAATTTATACAGGCAGTCAAATAAACGTTCAAAGTCAGATACATCTAACCGGGAAGGCGTCCCCCCTCCAAAATAAACGGATTTTACCGCCTCTCCTTTGAGATAATCACGACGGATTTCCATTTCACGCAATAACGCAGAAAGATAGTTCTCTTTATACCCCATATCGACAACGGAGTAAAAATCACAGTAAATACAACGTTTTACACAGAACGGAACATGTATATAAAGTCCTGCCATAAAAATCAGGTAAGCCGCTATCTATAATGTCCGGGATTTAAAACAGTCTTTTGACTAAGTAAAAAATAAATCGTAAAAATACGGAAACAGCATATAACACACAGGTTATAATCAAAACCCAGAGAAGTTGCGTAAAAACTTCCGACCACAAGGTCTTATACATCAATATAGATATGACGTTGAGCAGAAAAGCCGTACAAAAACATCCTGCCAACCATTTCAACTCTGATTTCTGGCGCTTGACGGATATATAAAGATCTCTCATTATTTATAGCAAGTTATTAATTGTCAATTATATTATATTTCCAATTCTTTCGGGAAATCAACGATACATTTCTCTTCCATCGCTTTCAGTCCGAGAAGTGCATACACAGACGAATAGTAGGCTTCTTCGGCCAGGGTTTCGTTTGGTTGCCCGGTAATGGACGAATTACAGAACGCGGTAAGCAACTCCATTGATCCATCCCCGACAGCGCCTACAGATGATGCGCCGCTCGTTGTGTTCACATGATCTATAACATAATAGCCCTTATTGATAGAAGCTGTTTCGGGCACCCAACTCGGGCCGGCAAACGATACATTATCAAACACCTTATGTTCTATTTGATTAATCAACTGTAAAATACCGGGAGCAGGCTTCGCTTCCTCAAAATAATATTTCCCTTTTTCGAGTTCCATTGTGCCTTTATCACCGAGAATTAGTTCCTCAAGGCCCAGGAACTTATTGGAAATAATCGATTCATACGACATTTTAACGCCATTTGGATAATGGTATATAAGGCTTATGTTATCATACACTTCGCGTCCGTCTTTCCAGTAGACAATATCTCCGTATCCCATTACGCTTTCAGGTCTCATACCTAACGCCCAGTCGCCGACCTGTAACTGATGTGCCGCCAGTTCCGTGACCAACCCTGCCGATGAATTACGATACAAACGCCAATTTATTCTATGTTCCAATTCGGGAGAAGGCACCGGACGACGCCAATCATTATTACGATACCAGTATGCACGCATACCCGTAATCGTTCCGACCATTCCGCTATGTATCATCTCCATGGCGCGTATATATTTAGGATCGAACAGGCGTTGCTGCCCGATATACAACACTTTCCCCGATTTTTTATATGCATCAAACATTCTGCGGCAACCATCCAGTGTTAATGACATGGATTTCTCGCAAAACACATGCTTCCCTGCCGAAAACGAATCTAACGTCATCTGTTCATGCTCATTCAACGGCGTAGTAATAATTACCGCCTGCACCTCTTTTTCTTCAAGCAGATCACCATAATCATGAAACAACCTTGCTTTAGGATACAGCGCCGCCGCTTGTTGCAGATGCGGTTCGTAATCATCACATAAAGCGACAACTTCGGCCTGCGGTATCGTTTGCAGGTTATTCAGATGATACATCCCGCGTGAACCTGTGCCGATTACGCCAATACGTATTTTCTCACCCGCAATGGTATCCACCGTTTCTTTCACACACGATTGTAACCAGGGAAACATAGTCACTAAACCCGTACTTCCCAATGTTCTAAAAAAATCGCGGCGATTAAAATTTCCAAAATTAAATTCTCCAGTCATTTTATTCTATATGTGTTTTTCAAATCAAAATTACTCATCCATTCCGGTGCAGGCTCTTCTCCGGAAGCGATCCATGCAGTTGTCAACACTTCCGCATCTACAGGATTATCCGACACAACTGCTACCATCACGCCACCTTCAACCGTCGCCTTTTTTCTCGTATTCACAATATGTTGCGGACGGGCCGGCGCATTTCCCGATACGGACACCGACGTATCCCGCAGGTTAAACATTGTTGGCGACCTCTCTCCGGCAGGATCTTCTATTCCGACAGGCCAGCTTTCTCCGTACGGGTGCGTGCCTATCGCCAAAACAGAGCTATTCCCAAAATTAACCAGTGCGCGTTTTATTCCTGTTTCCGAAAAACGTTTACCCACACATTGCAATGCATATCCTTTGGCATATCCGCCAAAATCAAGCGCCATACCATATTGATCAAAGAGGATGCTATGCGACTCTTCCATCATGATAATCTTACTAAAATCCGATAATGTAACATCAAAATAACCCTCCGTCAGTTCATAATAACGACGGCAGTCAAGCAGAATATCCCATAACTCCTCAGATAAGCCTACCGATGAAAATTGCGCGTCATGATTCACTTTAGCAACCTCGCTTTCTTTATCAAAACGATTCAACATTTTCTCCTGCCGGGACAGTTCCTCCTCCGTATCCAACCACAAACACTCCAATTGCTGCTTGTCTTCGCCAAACAGAAGAACATCCAACCTTGTTCCCATCAGCAATGGCAAGGAAACATGATATAGCCCTGAAGAGGGATAATAGTTTGCATAGCGCATTTTTACAACTGTTTATCTTCTTTTTGTTTATTTCTCATTTTCAAAAGTCTGATACGCAAAAAACGCAACAGGATTATAACCACGACCGTCACTCCTATCACGATAAAATATTCCGTATAATTAAGACTCTTATTCCGTCCGGGCCATCCAACATAGCTCATTATAAGCAAATATACCAGCAAAGCCAATGTCATGATATTAATCTTCTTCATCTTAGCGAATCTTATATCCGCGCAAATATAAGCATAAATTTATTCTCATACTATC
>JAIRKN010000020.1 GCA_031260095.1 Tannerella sp.
CACGTTAGAAGAAGCGATCGAAAAGATAAAGAAAAACACCCGTGTGTATGCACGCAAACAAATGACCTGGTTCAAACGCGACCCTCATATTAAATGGTTTCACCCTGACGATCAAGATGCTATTATCTTGCATATAGATAGCCTGTGCCATACCGTAAAATGATTTATATTTTTTTAATACACCGCCTTGATTTTTTTTCTCTACCTTTACCACAGAATAATATTTACTTGCATATACAAATGACACAAAAGTTGGCTAAGATATTTTTCACATTTACATTTTTACTGATGAGTTTCTACGGATACACACAAAGTCTTGACCAGGCAAAAATTCTATATAACGAAGGCGAATATGAAGCAGCCAAGCCGGTCTTTGAAAAACTTGTCAGGCAATCGCCGAATAATTCTTCATACAATCAATGGTATGGCGTATGCTGCTATGAAACAGGCGATCCGGAAAATGCAGAAAAATACCTGCTGGTTGCACACAAACGGAAAGTAATGGACTCGTATCGTTACCTTGCTTACCTTTACACCGATCTGTATCGTTTTGATAAAGCGATCGAAATGTGGGAAGGATATATTGAGTTGCAGAAAAAGAAAAAAGACGATACGACGGAATCGGAGCAAAAACTCGGACAGGTACGTAATTTACACCGTATGCAGGAAAAAACGGAAGATGTACAAATCATTGACAGCATGGTTATCCTTAAGGAAGATTTTCTGAATGTATACAGCCTGAGCGAAGAAAGCGGCCGTCTGATGTATTACAACGAATTCTTCAATGTGCCTGAAAAAATCCCATCTGTTGTCTATCAGAATCAGAAAGGAGATAAGATCTATTATGCGAAACCTTCCGAAACCGGCGTTTTCACACTCTATTCCCAGAACAAACTGCTTGACGCCTGGGGAGATGAGAAAATCCTTATGCCCAACCATTCGGAAGACTATAACTATCCTTTCGTTCTATCGGATGGCCTCACCCTTTATTTTTCGTCTAAAGGCAACGAATCCATCGGAGGATATGATCTTTTTATTACACGATATAATACAAATACAAATGCGTACCTGGCGCCGGAACAAATGGGAATGCCGTTCAACTCGCCTGCAAACGATTATATGATGGTCGTAGACGAAACGAAAGGGCTGGGCTGGTTCGTTTCCGACCGGAATCAACCGGAAGATAAGGTCTGTGTCTATCTTTTCATACCCGATCCTTCACGTAAACGCATAGAAGAAACGGAAGACGCCGACAAATTAATAAGACGCGCCTCCCTTGCCTCCATAAAAGATACCTGGAAAGAGGGGGCGGATTATACCGACCTGATTCAACTGGCACATACGGATCTGACAACAAAAGAAAAAAAAGTGGAGCGTGATTTCACTTTTGTCATAAACGATCAAACGACGTATTACACGCTAAATGAAATAAAAAGCCACGAAGCCAAAGATCTCTATTCGGAAGTAATCACGATGAACAAGCAAATAGAAACGTTGAGGAGCAAACTGGACGAGATACGCCGTTCATATACAAAAGGAAATGCTTCCACGCGTGAACAACTGAAGCCAACCATTCTACAGGCGGAAAACCAGCTTTACAGTCTGATGGAAAAAGCCGGCATACAGGAAAAGAAAGCGCGTAACGCAGAAAATCGCCAGAGAGGAGTTAAATATTAAATATAATCTTATGGTAACAGATATCATCCTTATCGTTTTTCTGATGGCGGCCGCCATATTCCTTATCCTTGCGGAAATATTCCTGCTGCCGGGCATCACAATCGCAGGAATCGGAGGGGCTTTATTTGCAATTGGAGGGATCGCGTATGCATACACGGTAGGCCGAATGACCGGCAACATCACACTCGGTGCGTCTATCATTGTTTTCGGGGGGATCTTCATCCGGCTGTTGCAGCGAAATTCTTTCAACCGTTTTGCGCTCAAAACAGACATTGATTCAACCCTCTCCTCTCCTAAAGACGAAAATTTACAGGTAGGAGATGAAGGCGTCACATTGTCGCGCCTTGCTCCCATAGGAAAAGCCCGCTTTCATGGCATTACCGTTGAAGCCAAATCCATTAATGACTTTATTGATGAAAATACACCGGTAACCATTATGCAGATAGAAGGATACAACGTGATTGTTGAAAATATAAACAATATAAATACTTAATATTATGGATCTATTATTACTTGTCACAATTGGTATAGCGTTTGTACTGCTATGCATTTTCTTTTACTATGTACCGTTCCTTATGTGGATTTCGGCCAAAGTATCCGGTGTAAACATTTCGCTCATACAGCTCTTCCTGATGCGTATCCGAAAAGTTCCGCCGGGAGTGATCACACGGGCAATGATCGAGGCGCACAAAGCCGGGTTGAAAAGCCTGACGCGCGACGAACTGGAAGCCCATTATCTGGCGGGCGGACATGTGGAACGAGTCGTTCACGCACTTGTTTCGGCATCCAAAGCCAACATAGACCTGTCTTTCCAGATGGCTACGGCGATCGACCTGGCCGGACGGGATGTCTTTCAAGCCGTTCAGATGTCCGTCAATCCGAAAGTGATCGACACACCTCCGGTAACAGCCGTATCGAAAAACGGTATTCAACTAATCGCCAAGGCACGTGTCACCGTGCGCGCCAATATCAAGCAATTAGTAGGTGGCGCGGGAGAAGAAACCATCCTTGCACGTGTCGGCGAAGGGATCGTATCCTCCATCGGTTCGGCCGAGAATCACGAAACCGTGTTGGAAAACCCGGACTCTATTTCGAAATTAGTATTACGCAAAGGACTGGACGCCGGCACCGCATTTGAAATACTGTCTATTGATATAGCGGATATTGATATAGGTAAAAACATCGGCGCGGTGTTACAGATGGACCAGGCGCAGGCAGATAAGAACATCGCACAGGCAAAAGCGGAAGAACGTCGTGCAATGGCGGTAGCCCTCGAGCAGGAGATGAAAGCCAAAGCGCAGGAAGCACGTGCAAAAGTGATCGAAGCGGAAGCGGAGATTCCGAAAGCAATGGCCGAAGCATTCCGTAGCGGAAATCTCGGTGTCATGGATTACTACCGCATGAAAAATATAGAGGCCGACACCTCCATGCGCGACGCCATATCCAAACCGACCGGCAACGAAAGCAAGCCCATTAAGTAACAAGACGTAAAATCACCCATATCCCGCAATAAATCACCGGTCGAACAATTATTTCCATGCAACGGATTGCCGCGTCGGAACTGATCATAAATGAAGATGGAAGCCTTTTCCATCTTCATTTAAAACCGGAACAGCTTGCCAATCGTATTATACTTTGCGGAGATCCGGCGCGCGTATCCATGATTGCCGGCTATTTCGATACAAAAGAATGTGACATATCCAACCGTGAGTTTCATACGATTACCGGCTGCTACAAAGGCAAACGGATCTCTGTCGTATCCCATGGCATCGGATGTGACAATATGGACATTGTGATCAACGAACTCGACGCACTGGTCAATATTGATCTCACAACGCGCACCGTCCGTCCC
>JAIRKN010000060.1 GCA_031260095.1 Tannerella sp.
GCCGTGAGGGCTATCGTGGCACGGCGTCCGAGCAGTTTTTCAAACGTGCGCTGCCCGTACAGTCCCTGCCTCACCATGGATTCGCCGGAAGGGATGTTCGTATCCGGTTCTATCCACCAGCCGCCGACAATATTCCATCGTCCTTCGGCCACCCGTTGACGGATTTCCGTCAGCATGCCCGGATCGTTTTCGGCCACCCATTTGTAGTAGAGCGCCGAACTGGATGTGAATACCAGGTCGGGCGTTTCCTTCATCCGTTCGAGTGCCGAGCGGAACGTACTGTGCGCCACGGCCAGTCCTTCGTGCCACGGCCATAGCCAGACCACGTCCAAATGTGCATGGCCAATCATGTAAATGCTGTATTTTTTCGCGTTCTTCGGCCAATCGGATTTTGCCGGATTGGCCAGCAGACTGTTTGCCGGCGTAAAGGCCAGGGCGGCTGATCCCATCGTTACCCGGCGAATGAAATCCCTTCGAGAAAGGGCGTTTGATTTTGTAGTTTTTTTTCTATACATCTTGATAATATTAACTGTAACAATATTATTTGCAAAGATAGACATAATTCGCCGTTATTGCGTATTTGTATTATATAAAAATTTGGTGGTGCTGTAAAAAGTATGCTGCTTCATATCAGGGCAACCGCACCAAAAATAGCTAGAAAAAGAAAAAAAAGCCTATCTTTATCTTCCAATTAATTAATTATAATAATAACTTGTAAGCATATAAGATATGAACTACCGGCAATATTATAAAAAAATTCTTGACGTGGCATTAATGTAGAATCAAGGACCTGAATACTAATAGCATTCCCCGTTCCAATAGTATACAACACCAAATTCCTTAAAACAAAAAGATAGCAATCTATATCACTTGTAGAAGTGTTCCCCGTGGTTCTTATATTTATAAGCACTGAATCAGCACTCATAGAAATTCTTATTCCATATTTACTAACGACACTATCTGAAATAAGTCCAGGCCCTTTTATCGTTCCCTCCAAAGTTGTACCACCTATTATTTGTCATTGCTGTCCGGTTAAAATATCAAATAATTCGATAACACTCTGTGTTTTATGTATATATATATGCACATCAATAACATAGGGGTTACTTTTTTGTATATCTCTGAGAATCTCATATTTGCAGTCAACCTGTTTTTGTTTGCAAATATTTAATTGTAGAGCACTTAAAGCCGAAAAACTACATCCCTGTAAACTATTTCACATACACAAAAAAAAATCACATAATTTTAACCGGACAGCAGTGATTATTTGTATCGTTTCCGTAATTGTATATTCTTTGCCAAGCAACTGAACAATACAACCGTTTTTATTGGAAAAAACCAATGCTTTGTTAAGTGTGTGCGCTTCGTTGCTTCAGGCTGCGCCTTCATTGGCGACGATGTTTGTCCGTTCGTCATGATGCGGCCCTTTTTGCGTTAAAAAGATATTTACCTGCACGATTCGTTATGGAGCCAAACAAATTCACTTTTGCGGAGTGGACGTTAAAGCGCTCTTTATTTTCCGGCGAATGGATTTATGCGGTCACGAATGATTAACTCCCATGCTTCACTACCTCATTTACGGCTTCGGAGGCAAGATGCGCACCGGCCTTCCTGTCGAACGAGATCTTAAAGGTATAGGCATATTCACAGGGCTTTTTTTCAGGAAACTGCAATTTTAGGCCTTCGTCTGTCTGCTCCCAGTTTATTTTTTCATCAGATCCTAAAAGTTGGACGTTTAATATCTTTGCGTCGGCTATGGTCTCGTTGTTTAGTGATTTTATAACCGTGCCTGCCTGATCCCAGTTTAAAACAATGGCATAGAAATCATTCCCTTTTGTCGTGAAGCGGATATCCCGGACGGTGTAGGCGGATGCTTCATGATCCGTAAAAGCGCCTTTGGTCGGCTCGGTATTTCCTTCGCCGTATTTTTTCCAGCAACGGGTACCGTAAATTGCCTCACCATTTACTTTCAGCCATTTTCCGATAGAGAGCAGAATCTCTTTCTGCTCATCCGTAATCGTTCCGTCGGCACGGGGGCCGATATTCAACAGCAGATTGCCGTTCTTGCTGACGATATCAATCAGGTCGTGAACGATTTGCTCCGGCGTTTTGTTTTCTTCCCCTTCAATATACGACCATGACTTTTTGCCCACAGAGGTGTCTGTTTGCCACGGAAACTGCATCATATTTCCCGATTTTCCCCGCTCAACGTCCCAGACCTGTACGTTGGTCGGATATCCCTGTTTTGTATTGACCGCCACATGTTCTCCCCAATCCAGCGCATTGTTGTAATAATGAGCCATGAACTTATTGAAATAGGGCATGATCACAGGATGGTTTACCGTCCAGTCGAACCAGATGAGTTTAGGCTCGTATTTATGGATCAGTTCGTAGGTGTGCATAAGCCATTCGCGTGCGAAATCTTCCGTGTATGCCTCTTTGGCATAACGGCGGCCATACAATGCAATGCTCGTATCCTGCACATCCGACGGGAACTCCATGCCGCCGTTGTAGAACCACGCATTTTCGGCCCGGTGGGTTGACAGACCGAATATCATTCCCCTCTTTTCGATCGCTTCTTTTAATAATCCGATAATATCTTTCCGGGGTCCCATTTTTACTGCGTTCCATTCGTTCAATTCACTGTCGTACATTGAAAAGCCATCGTGATGCTCCGCTACGGGCACGACATACCGCGCTCCGGCTTCCCGGAATAATTCGGCCCACTCGCCGGCATTGAATTTTTCGGCCTTAAACAGGGGAATAAAATCTTTATAACCGAATTGTGTGTGTGATCCCCACGTTTCAATATGGTGGAGATATTCCTTGCTATCTTTCTGGTACATATTCCTCGGATACCATTCGTTCGTGAAAGCCGGGACTGCATATACGCCCCAGTGTATAAAGATCCCGAATTTGGCATCCGTAAACCATTCAGGGAACTGATAGTTCTCCGCAATATTTTCCCAATCCGGTTGAAATACTTCCGTCCCTTTCGGCGAGGCGACGGAGTCAATGTTGTAAGTCGTTTTGTCTGACCGCCGGCATGAGACGGAGATGCCTGCAAGCAATAAAAAAATCAAGATAATTCTCATAAGTGTTTATTTTTAAAATGTTAAATTGTTTACTAATCACTAATCATTCGTTTCGTACAGGTAAAAAATCCGTTCCATAAGCTTCCATTTTTCGGATGAAGCCGCCTTCGCATCTGCCTGCTGAAAAATAGACATATATTCTTCCCATTCGCTTTGGCGGGGCAATCCGGCCAACTTTTCGAATGCACTGTCCCATTCAAAGTCAAGAGGCGTTTCAACGATCATAAACAGCCGGGTACCCAGATTATAAATCTCCATTTCAAGGATTCCCACCGAACGGATCCCCTCGCGTATTTCCGGCCACTGATGAGCCTCGCTGTGGCGTTTTATATACTCCCGGATCAACTCCGGATCATCTTTTAAATCGAGTGTCCGGCAATAACGTTTCACCGGTTGCCCGAAGTCCTTTTGAACATATCCGTCTTTCTTTTCTGTCGTATTCATACTGTATTGTTTTAAATTTACTCCGACATATTTTTTATACGGGGTAGTTTCAACAGATTCCCGAATCCGTAAAATACTTCCGCATTTTTTCCTAAAAACATGGACTTTTCGTCGTCCGTCAAAAGATTTGATTTTATAATAAAATCGTATGACATCCGGTAGGTGATAGCCGTAATGGTCCGGGGATAATCGGAACCCCACATCAGCTTTTCCATACCGACCAGTCCGGCTGCTTCCTTAATGGCCCATACGGCGCCTGTGAACGGGTAAAACTCATCATTAAACAACCAGGTGATCCCTCCGGATTCAATCATCACGTTTTTATGACGGGCCAGCTTTATCTGTTCCTGCCAGTCGTTACGGGTCACCATTCCAAAATGTCCGATAGCAATCTTTAGCGACGGACATTCGGCAATGATCTCGTTCATCTCTGCGACCTGCTTCGCACCGTCCGCCAGATCAATGGATAATAAGACGCTCTCCTTTTCCATCAACCGGAACATACGCATCATTTCATCCTCCGTAAGCAATATCCCGCCTCTTTCCGTAATCAGTCGTTGTGCGGGGATTTTAATGGCCCGGAAGCCTTGCGCGATCAATTCCGCGGCATGGGCGTAATAATCCGGTTTACGCGCATCTACCATACCGCAACAGAAAAAACGTTCCGGGAAACGGCGCTGCACTTCCAGTAAATAATCATTTTGCAATCCGTCAATGTATTCCTGAGTAATAACGGCAGCCGATACTTGTGCGTAATCCATGTTAGACAGGAAAACCTCGGCCGTATTCCTGCCGTCGATCATAAAAGGAGGAAGCATCTGACGTATTTCCCCCATGAACTCGGACTTCCCGTTGTCCAATGTTTTGATTTTCTTCCCTTCCACCTCCGTATCCTGCCGGAGCCAAAGGTGCGCATGTGCATCTATTACCGGATAAAACATCGTCAGAATCGTATTAGAATCCGAAAAACATCTCCCGGTTTTTCACTCCACCTCTCCAGAGCGGTTTGTGCTTCTTCCGGTAGATAAACCGCCGTAATCAGTTCGTCAACCGGACAAGCGCCCCGTTCGATGTATTCCATTACAGCTTTAAAATCGCATGGCATGGCGTTTCGCGACCCTCTGATATCCGCTTCCTTTTTCACAAAAAGAGACGTATCAAACGACACCTTTTCTTTTGCATATCCGATATAGACAACACGTCCGGTAAAAGCTACTTCAGATACCGAAGCAATATACGTTTCCGGTCGTCCGACCGCCTCAATAATAACATCCGCTCCACTTCCGCCCGTTATATCCCGGATACGTTCATGCAGATTTTCGCTGACGGAATTAATTGTATATTCAGCGCCGAGACGTTTGGCCAGCGCCAGTTTTCTGTCGTCGACATCCACCGCAATCACCTTCGCTCCCCTTATCGCTGCACGGATTATTGCACCGCTCCCGATCATTCCGCAACCCATCACCACGACCGTGTCAATATCGGACACTTCCGCACGGTGGACCGCATGGAATCCGACGCTCAAAGGCTCTACAAGGGCAAAGTCACGAACTGAGATCTTTTCACCGGCAATGACCTTCTCCCATGGAATAACGATATATTCCGACATGGCCCCGTCACGCTGTACGCCCAGTGTCTGATTAAATTCGCACGCATTCGGACGACTGTTCCGGCATGACGGACAATTGCCGCAACTGGTATAGGGATTGACGGTGGCGTTCATTCCCTTTCTCAGGTGCGAAGGAACATCAGCGGCCCGCTCTTCAATCACCGCTCCGATTTCATGCCCCGGAACAACCGGCAGTTTCACAAGCGGGTTGAGGCCCCTGAACGTGTTCAGATCCGAGCCGCAGAAACCGACATAGCCAACTTTCAGTAAGACGTGTCCGGGTTTTAATTCCGGTTTTTCCGTTTCAATCGTTTCGATTTTTCCCGGCGCTGTTATACGTATTGTCTTCATAATTATTTTTCTGTTACGTTCTTTTGTCTTGCTGCATAAGAACCGGAAAAGCAAGGCGTCGTCGCCCGCTCATTTGTTAAGTGTTTACCCATGTGTCACGGAAGCCGGGTTCAAACAGTGCCTGTATCTCTTTTAGCAGTTCCGTATCTAATAGTTTATTGGCGTAATGAATCGTTTTCACGACATTCTCCGGACAGGCCGAACTGAACAATGTGGTGGCGATTCGCGGATTATTCACGGAAAAGGTGATCGCTAATTGCTCTATGGATACACCTTTCGACCGGCAATGTGCGATAGCCTTTCTGGATAAGCGCTTCAACGCATCCGGCGCCGGATGCCAGTCCGGTATGCCCCGTTCCGTCAAAAGGCCCATCGAATAGGGGGAGGCGTTTATCACTCCGACCCCTTTGGATTCAAAATAATCCAGATAATCGGTCAGTGAATCATCATTTAATGTATAATGGCAAAAAGATAATACACTTTCGACCGTACCTGCCGGAACATGCTCTATCACATATCGGAAATGACGCAGGTTGAGATTCGTTATCCCGACATGTTTTACGACACCCTCCCGTCGCAGTTCCGTCAGGGCGGGGAGCGTTTCATAACAAATCTGTTCCAGATCGGCAAATTCAATATCGTGCACATTGATAAGATCTATATAATCCACATGTAATCGTTCCATGCTTTCATATACGCTATCTTTAGCTTTTCCGGAAGAATAATCCCAGTAATTTATTCCATTCTTTCCGTAACGTCCGATCTTGGTAGAAATATAAAACCAGTTTCGGTTTATTTCTTTCAGCGCTTTCCCTAGCACGATTTCTGCTCTCTGATGTCCATAATAAGGGGAAACATCAATAAAATTAATGCCATTATCAATCGCAGCATAAACCGCATCAATTCCGTCTTCTTCTTTCAGCGAATGAAAAACTCCCCCCAGAGAGGATGCTCCGAAACTTATATTCGTTACTTTCATGCCTGTTTTTCCAATTTCTCTGTATTCCATAACTTTCCAAATTAACAAATGTTGACCGCACAAAGTTAAATATAATATGCGTATATCTGTTATCCGTTATCAATATTATTCTTATTTTTGCATCTTTCCGGGCGATTTTGAGAACTTCCCGATTGTAGCATTATCCGGCGGTTATCGGGTAACATCACAAAATCGTTCTGCGGAAAGTTAGCTTTTTCCTACCGTCATCTCACAATTTTAAACCGCGCGCAGTATAATGAGAGGATAAGTAGCCGAATAAGCAAAGATATTAGTTAATCTAAAAAGAAAAAACTGACTTCCGACACACCTCCCGTGTGGCGCAGATCATGAATGAACATCTGTCTATGCCGGAAGATGCAATTCTTTCTCCGGATGATTTTAGGAAAAACGTTGAAAGCGTCATAGAAAATGTAGTACTTATTTCCTGACGAAGCTTATTTGTCATACGGCTCATAAATGGTTTGCGTCACGTTCATCGGCTCGGGAATCCATACGCGGTAACGGAGCGCATTGTTCCAGGTGTTACCGGCGGAAGCGAAATCGCAGAAATGGATCTGCTTCGGATGAGCGCCTTCCGCGTCGAAGGTGCCCGGAGCCAGCGGCGCCGTGAATGCCAGCCATATCCCATCCGGTTTACGGACGGCGGGCGTCAGTTCCACGTAACCGTCTTTATCCAGGATACGGGCAGCCTCGTCCACAAAGCCGTCTCCGAAACGGCTGTCGCGCGCCAGTACCACCGGCCCCCTGACGATAGCCGCCGAGCCGTTCTGCCGTACCACACGGGCGCGAACGTCCAACTGCAAGCGGATGACGTCGCCTTTTTTCCACGTGCGGTCAATCCGGAAATACTCGCCGGGCGTCACGCCGGCCAATGTTTCCCCGTTGACCGAGACACTGTTCTCCTTGCTCCATGCCGGAATACGCAGAGCCATCACAAAACTCTCCGGCCGGCCGGCGTCCACCCGGATGGTCACCACTCCGTCCTCCGGATAGCGGGTCTGCTGATTCAAGGAAACTTTGTTTTTCCTGTCCCAAACGATTTCCGCCGAGAGGTCGGTGTACAGGTTCACGATGACATCCCTGTCCGACCGCATCACGGCCACTTGCGGCAGGAGCGCGAAACCCCGCGGCCCGTTGGCGTTGCAGCAGTTGATGTGCATTCCGCACTGGCCGTGTCCCGGATCGCGCAGTCCGTCGAGCGGGCTGTACATTACGATTTGTGAGGCATCGTCTTTCATGGCGGCCGGCAAGGCATTGCAGGCCGCAAGTTCTATCCGGTCGGCATATATGGGATTGCCGGTGAGTGCAAGCAATGAACGGCAGAGTTTCAGCCAGGTCACCGTTACGCAGGTTTCCATCGTATGATAAGT
>JAIRKN010000120.1 GCA_031260095.1 Tannerella sp.
GCATTATTGAAGGTTTAGCTGTTTTAAGCCTTGAGCGCATCATTTACACGAAGCGCATGATACGGCAAAGCCCCGTCACTCCCATCGGAGGTGTGACACAAAGCGCTGCAAATATACAAATTTACAAGCATTTTTATATAAAAACAGGAGTAGATTTTAATTATCAGAAGAAAAAACGTCCGATCGTCTTTATTATAGATGTTTGCGTTTCGTCGGTCATTTCCGGGTAGATCGGAAGAGAAAGCACCTCGCGGCATAAGCGTTTGGATTCGCTCGGATCGCCGGACAGACGGACCACCCATTTATATGCTTCCTGTTCGTGTACGGGTAGCGGATAATAAATCATGGAGCGGATTCCTTTTTCGGCCAGCCAGCTTTTCAGCGCGTCACGTTTACCCTGTTCTACCCGGATCGTATATTGATGATATACATGGGTGGAATAGTTACGTATCGACGGTAATATGATACCCGGACAACTCTTCAACGTCCGGTCATATTGTACGGCGATTTGCCTGCGCCTTTCGGCAAACTCATCCATATAGTTCAGCTTTACATTCAGTATTGCGGCCTGTACGGTATCTAAACGGGAATTACTGCCGATTAATTTATGATGATACTTTTCCGTCTGGCCGTGGTTAGTCAGTAAGCGGATTCGTTCGGCCAGTTCCGCATCGGAAGTGAAGAGTGCGCCGCCATCTCCATAACAGGCCAATGGTTTTGTCGGGAAGAAAGAAGTAATGCCGACGCGTCCTATCGTGCCGAGTTTTCGTTTACGGCCATCGTTGAAAATATAGTCTGCTCCGAGTGATTGTGCATTATCTTCGATGATAGCCAGTTTATATTTGTCGGCTATTTTTTGTATCGCTTCTATGTTGCATGACTGTCCGAACAGATGTACGGCAATGACTGCTTTTGTCCGCACCGTTATGGCTCTTTCCAGCAGGTCGGGATTCAGGTTGAATGTTTGGGGATCTACATCAATCACAATGGGGGCAGCGCCGACCGAAGCAATCGCTTCTATCGGTGCGATATACGTGAAAGCCGGCACAATTACGTCGTTCTCCGGGCCGATATTCAGTGCCTGCAAAGCGATTCGCAACGCGTCCGTACCGTTTCCGCACGGAATAACATGCGGAATATTCAGGTAGGCAGCTAAACGGTCGCTGAAATTTTTTACCGGAGCGCCGTTTATATATTCCGCGCTTTTAAACACATCCTGTACCGCCCGGTCTATTTCTTCTTTCAGGCGCAGGTATTGGCTGCTTAAATCAACCATTTGGATCGGCATACGATTAATAATTAAGAATTACTTTTTTCATCATCTCCGGCTCACTTCACTTCACTTCCGGATAGAACATTCTTTTCAGGCACGATAACGGCAAGATGACCATCGGCATTTTCCGCCGACAGGATCATGCCTTCCGACAGGATCCCTTTCAGTTTACGCGGGGCAAGATTGGCAATGAAACAGACCTGTTTCCCGACCAACTCTTCCGGTTTATAATCATTGGCAATACCGGAAACAATCGTTCGCCCGCCAAGACCGTCGTCGATCCGTAATTGCAACAGTTTGTCTGCTTTCGGCACTTTGATACATTCAAGTACCGTGCCTGCCCGGATATCCAGTTTAGTAAAATCCGAAAAGTCGATCGTTTCCCGGATAGGGGGCGCTTGTTTTTCGGTCGCCTCATTCTCTTTTTTCGTCTCCAGCAGTTTCCGTATCTGTTTTTCGATCGCATCATCTTCTATTTTTTCAAAAAGAAGTTCGGTTGTACCTAATGGATGACCTGCCTCCAACAGCGTTGCTGAACCCAACCGGTTCCATTCCGGGGGAGCTATATTCAACATCTTATTTAACTTCTCCATACTGAAAGGCAGGAACGGCCTGAACGCGACGGAGAGATTGGCGGCTATCTGGAGGGATATATTCAGGATCGTTGCGACCCGGTTCATATCTGTTTTCGCCAGCTTCCAGGGTTCGGTATCCGCCAGATATTTGTTTCCTACGCGGGCCAGGTTCATCGCTTCTTTCTGAGCATCCCGGAAATGATACGTATCCAGCAGTCTTTCCAGACGTGTTTTCACACCGGCAAATCCGTTCAATGTTTCCTTGTCATAATCCGTCAACTCACAGGGAGTCGGCACTTTGTTTTCGAAATACTTACCGGTCAGTACCAGTGCCCGATTGATAAAATTCCCAAGTATGGCTACCAACTCATTGTTATTGTGTGCCTGAAAATCTTTCCAGGTAAAATCATTATCCTTTGTTTCGGGTGCGTTTGCCGTCAGGACATAGCGCAACACGTCCTGTTTGCCCGGCAGATCTTCCAGATATTCATGAAGCCATACGGCCCAGTTGCGTGATGTAGAGATCTTCTCGCCCTCCAAGTTCAAAAATTCGTTAGCCGGGACGTTATCCGGCAGGATAAAAGAGCCTTCCGCTTTGAGCATAGCCGGAAAAACAATGCAATGGAAAACGATATTATCTTTCCCAATGAAATGCACCAATTTTGTTTCGGGATCTTTCCACCACTTTTCCCAGTCGTCGGGACATAATTCTTTCGTATTGGAGATATATCCGATGGGAGCGTCAAACCATACATACAACACTTTCCCCTCCGCTCCTTCCACCGGCACGGGGATACCCCAATCCAGGTCGCGGCTTACGGCGCGGGGTTGCAGTCCCATATCCAGCCAGCTTTTACACTGCCCGTATACATTCGGTTTCCATTCCTTATGCTCTTCCAGAATCCATTCCCGGAGGAACGGTTCATATTGATCGAGGGGCAGGTACCAGTGTTTCGTTTCCCGCATCACGGGAACACTTCCGCTGATCGTCGATTTCGGATTTTTCAGATCGGTCGGGCTTAACGAAGTGCCACATGCTTCACACTGGTCTCCGTAGGCGCGTTCGTTTCCACAATGCGGGCAAGTGCCCATAATATAGCGGTCGGCCAGAAACAGCTTTGCCTCTTCATCATAATATTGTTCGCTTGTTCTCTCAATAAATACACCCTTATAATATAATGTACGAAAAAAATCGGATACGGTCTGACGGTGAGTTTCGGATGTCGTACGGGAATAGATATCGAATGTGATACCAAAATCTTCAAATGATTTCTTAATGAGAAGATGATAGCGATCCACAATATCCTGTGGCGTCACCCCTTCTTTCCGGGCGCGTATGGTGATCGGTACGCCATGCTCATCGGAGCCTCCTATCAATAAAACCTCCTCGCCTTTCATGCGCAGGTAGCGTGCATAGATATCCGCAGGCACATAGACCCCCGCAAGATGCCCGATATGTACCGGCCCGTTCGCATAAGGCAACGCTGCGGTAATCAGTGTTCTTTTGATTTTCTTTTCTTCCATTTATCCTTCGTTTTGGATGCAAAGGTACATGTTTTTTCCCTAAAAATCACACCGACATGAGCAAAATATGACGAACGATCCGTACTTTGCAATACGCATCAAAACAAAAGCGGCAGAAACATAAAATATGCTTCTGCCGCCGATATCTTTTTTACCATTTATATAATGAACCGGAGTTAAAATTCAATCCCTAACTTCAGGCTGATACTTCCTGCGCCTTTGGCTTCATATTTGATATTGCTGTCTTTGCCTGCTTTATCTTTGTAGTAATAATATCCGTAGCCTCCGTCCTTGTTCCTTCCGGGGATGCCTCCGTAACTCTGGAATGAATATCCGACGCTGAAATTAATACCGATCCTCGGCGATAGCTGGTATTTTATACCGATCGCCGGATTCATATAGAGTCCCATGCCGCCGAAGCCGTCGCTCAGGTTAAAGGCATAACCGAACCGAAACATGGCGAACGGAGTGATGGCGCTGTTTTGTAACGGATAATATCCGCGTATATCCAAGAATATAGGCATTGTCATATAGGATGAATCTACGGCGCGCATATAGGTCACCGAATCGGCCGGTTTGATGATTCCTCCGCTCGTTGCAGTCCCTACATACTGGGGATAGCTGTTGGAATCTTTCATCTTCGGATCACGTGCGTTGTACAGGTCTAATCCAACCCCTACACCTACAAACAGGTATTCGTTGATCCGGTAGCCATGACTTGTCTTAAATTCAAAACTGCCTTTCTCGCCGGTTCCGCCCATCGGCAAATTATAGCCTGCGTCAAATGTTCCTTTATATCCACTGACGCTGTAATTATCATATCCCCGGTCATTATACCGTTCCCGGGAGGAATACCTGCGGTCGTCATACCCGTCATCTTCGTCGTCGTACCGGGAAGACCTGCGTGATGAAGATGTTTTCGCGGAGGTGCCGCCACGTGCCGCCCCGCGTGATATACGTTTCACGTCGTCCATAGAATATTCATACACTTTTCCTGTCGGCGTGCGTACGCTTACAAAATCATCCGGTTCGAACTCTTCGATCGTACCCCGGACGACGCGTCCGTTCATCAGGTAGATAGCATCCGGGGAGTCTTCGTTGGCATACGTCTGGCGCGAAGAAGCGCTTTCCCGTGAGGACGTCTGGCGCGATGACGAACTGCGGTTGTCATTCAGCTCCAAGTTTGATTCGTTATTATAGCTTTCCATTTGTTGTGCGATACGGCGGCGGCGTACATTGGACGATGATTCCACCGGAACGGTACTGCGTTCGCCGGCGCTCCGGGGCGTATATTCCATATCTTCATCCCGGTAGGCGATCCCGATCACTTCGATATCATTTCCCGAATCACTTTCCGGCACATCCATCAACAGAATGATCGTTCCTCCTATGGCCGCCGCCTTTTTCTTTAATTGCTGGACTGCGTCTTTATAGCTGATTCCGGATACGGCAGAGATTCGTTTCAGGCGGCTCATACGACTTACTTCGGACTCTGAGAAGGTGGTTTTTACGTCTTCCCAGAAAATCGCGTCGTTGTCCGACAAGCGGTTTCTCGTAGAAGAGGCACGGCTACCGGAGGTAGCGCTACGTGTTGACGAACTGCGGTCTGTGGCTGGAATACGTGCATTCTCATCGCATATTTCCTTTCTTCCGTCTTCGTAAAGAATGTAAGAAATAGCGGATTTAGGTCTTTCGTAGACGGAAGTTTCGCCCGGATACGTATATTCTACGCGATTTTCGAGGCTTCTTTGTACACGCACCTCAATCGTTCTTCCGTTGCGCAATACGATTTTATCCTGTGCATGGAGGCTGTATACCGCTCCCGACAGTAATAATATACAAGAAATTAAATGTTTCATACGCCGTATAATTTTTATACCCTACCGTTTCCTTTGAAGGGGATTATTTCTCATTATCCGGGCGTGGAAACTATTGAACATTAGATTTCTGAAATATCTTAAACGTCTTCTTCCAACATTCAACGCCCGTTATTCAGTTTATTTTATTAAGTTGAAACGTGGCAAAGATAAAACAAAGAGATTTAAAATCAAACTAAAAACAAATTAATTATATTTTTTCCGTTTTTTATTCTTCTCGCGATATCCTCTGTAATTGTGATTATTTTCTCCTTTTTTATTTTTTTGGCGGTATCCTTTTTCCCCTGCCGGTTTCACAACGATCGCTTTTCCGTCGGCCTC
>JAIRKN010000172.1 GCA_031260095.1 Tannerella sp.
GAAATGGCGTTTTGTGCTTTCATTAAGCGTTTCACGTCCGGGGGATTTTTCCAGCATCCGGAGCAACCGGTCATGTCGCTGATTCAGGAATGTCAACATCTCGCGCTCGGTACCATAAACAGGTATAGTCGCAAACACCTGTCCCTTATCAACGCGCAATAAGTATCGTCGTGCCCGCGGATTCCGCCTCAAAAAAATCGTACCAAGATCTCCGCCGTCTATTTCTTTATATTCAACCATGAAACAAAGATACAAAAACAATTATGGTTATTAGAATTTGGCGGGATTGGTTTTATTTTCCCGAAGGTAAAAAACATTTTTTCCGGAGAAAAAAAACCTCTTATTGAGAGAAAATAATTTATTTTCAGCAATTTCTTATTATTAACGTTAAAGCAAGATGCGAAGGTCAACTCTAAAAAAATATGGAAAAAGTTTTGGCTATTAAAAATAATACCTACATTTGACGCAGATTTATCAAGAAGAGTGTATTGAAACAATTAGAAAAATAGTTATGATAATGCAAAACGACAAAGCATCACGAGCAATTACGCTCCTCTACAAATGTCGTAGTATGCCGATTTATATGATTGAAAACGAGATTTTTCAACAATATTTACTAACTAAAAATCCAAGACAATGAGCAACAAAGATTTCATTCCAGACAAAGAAAGGGATTTCTTTACATGGATCAACAATCTTCTGAATGCATTGAACGTAATGATAAGCCGGTCCGGATTCGCCGCCGGTAATGTAATATTATCTGTTTTTTTATCATTAAAATGAATTTCGTATGAAAAATGACACTTCTTAATGAAAAAAGGCGTTTATGAAATAGCCTTATGTGAGAATTATTCCCTACAGGGGATCAATTTTATTTCTTAAAAACTTAAAAATGACAAAAATGAAACTATTTGGAAAAAGAACACGAATCTATGTAAGTAAACTTACAATTTTATGTATTATTACTACCCTTCTGAGCTTTACGATGTCAAATGAAGACCGGGAAGTATCTATTTCAGCTAAAAACACAAAAGTTGAATTTGAAAAAGGGAAACGCAATGCCGAAGAATTAACCCAACAGGCGAAAAAGGTGACAGGCATTGTTTATGATGAAAATGGTGAACCTTTGACCGGCGTAAATGTCGTAGAAAAAGGAACTACAAATGGGGTCGCAACCGATTTTGACGGACAATTTTCAATTGCGGTAAATGATAACGCTATCCTGCAATTTTCTTATATCGGTTATATCACTCAGGATGTCAATGTTAGTAATAAGACAAGCCTGACTATTACGTTGAAGGAGGATTCTCAGGCTTTGGACGAAGTGGTCGTGGTGGGGTATGGCGTACAAAGAAAACGAGATCTTACCGGCGCCGTTTCTACTATAAAAATGAATGACGCACCGGTATCTACCTTTTCTTCCGCCACTCATGCCCTGGCAGGTAAAGCCGCAGGATTGCGCGTAACACAGTCAACGGCGCAGCCCGGTGCAGGGACCAAAATCCGTATTCGCGGCGAAACGTCAATCAATGCAAGTAATGATCCGCTTATCATAGTTGACGGGTTTCCCATTTCGAAATCTGCGGAACCGGGTAGCGGAAACCGGTACAATGCAGGAAGCCAGGATAATATTCTGGAAATGATCAATCCGAACGATATAGAAAATATCGAAGTGCTGAAAGATGCTTCCGCAACGGCAATATATGGCTCGCGTGCGGGACATGGGGTCATTATCATTACGACAAAACGCGGTAAAACGGGCCGGGCAAATGTTACCTATTCTGGTAATGTGGCGGTGCAGACGATGAGCGCAAATTATAAGCTGATGAATGCACCTGAATATATGCGACTCAGTAATATGTACGAACTGGAAAAATGGAGACGTGATACAGGAGCGGGGGTCTATGCAGATTATGTCACTCCCAAGCCCAACACACCCGCCTATACGCCCGTGTATACGGATGCGGAAATCGCTAATGCCCAAACGACCGACTGGATTGACGAAATAACCCGGACCGGTATCCAACAAACACATAATGTTTCCATAACAGGAGGCACTGAAAAGTCAAAATATCTTGCTTCTTTAAATTATTTCAACCAGAAAGGCGTTTTGGAGAATAGTAATATGGAAAGATTCACGACCAACCTGAATCGCGATTATGAGTTTTCAAAGTATGTGAAAGCCGGATTGTCGTTCAATATTAGCCGGAATACTTTTGATAATGTTCCATTGGGTACGAATGAGAATGAGTATTCGGGCGTAATTGCTTCCGCCGCATTCTTTGAGCCTAATATACCCATATATGACGAGAATGGCAATTATTCCGAATCGAACGTATACAAACAACGTCCCAATCCCGTATCATTACTTGAGATTACGGATAAAACCACGAAAGACCGGGTATTAGGTACGGCCTTTGTTTCGGTAGAGCCTGTTAAGGGATTAATTTTAAAAGTGAATGCAGGTTTTGACCGTAAAGTATCAAAACGCAAAAGTTATCTGCCAACGACTACTTTATTCGGTAAAACTTCAAACGGTAGTGCAAACCAGCAGCAGGATGACGGAATGGATTATTTGTTCAACGTGACGGCTAACTATATGAAATCAATAGGTAACCATAATATTACGGCACTGGTCGGTTACGAATGGCAACAATTTTCAACGGAATGGTTTAGAGCGGGAAATACAAATTTTTCGATTGATAAATTTATCTATAATAATTTGTCTGCCGGTACCGGCGATAAGTCCGTGGCGTCAAATGCGACAAAGGAGGCCCTGGCTTCGGTTTTCGGCCGTGTAAACTATTCTTATGCCGATAAATATCTGCTTACAGCAACGATTCGCGCCGATGGTGCCTCCAATTTTAATCCTGATTATCGCTGGGGATATTTCCCTTCCGTATCTGCAGGATGGCGTTTCTGCGAGGAAAGCTTTATGAAGAATATTCAATCTGTTATCTCAAACGGTAAATTGCGCGGAGGATACGGACAAACCGGGAACTCCAGTGTCGGTAACCGCGTAGAGGATTATTTTAAAGCCGAAAGTACATCCTGGGCATTCGGAAGCGCCGGAACAACCGGTATGAAAGTGTCTTCTCTGGGAAATCCGAAGATTACCTGGGAAACAACCAGCGAATGGAATATCGGACTGGACCTGGGATTCCTGAATAACCGGATCAATTTTACAGCAGAATATTACGACCGTGTTGTTTCAGATCTGTTAGTAACCGGTAAGCGTTTACCGTCTTACAATGAAATAACAACAATAGCCGCCAATATCGGCTCGACACAAGGGCAGGGGATAGAACTTACACTGAATACCGTAAATATCAAACGCACGGATCTGGTATGGACCACTGATTTAACGTTCTATAAATATAAAGACCGCTGGAAGACACGTGATCCGAACTGGATACCCGAAGTATATCAGTCGGTGAACGACCCAATCCGCAGCATCTTCTCTTACCGTTCCGACGGTTTACTGCAACCGGGGGAAGCTGCTCCCGCATGGCAGAAAGGGCTGCTGCCCGGACAAATCAGGTTGCTTAATCTGAGCGACGAAGGGGTGGTGAATGAACTTGACCCTCACGATCGTGTCCTGATCGGAACAAAAGATCCGAACTTCTCTTTCGGTTTCAATAATACGATACATTTTAAACAGTTTGACTTTAATATGTATCTCTATGGCGAAGTAGGACGCTGGCGTGATGCAAGTTATTATGACAGTTGGGTGCCTTACCGTTATTCGGCGCCGAGCGGAGGACTCTATAACGGTTCAATAAAGTCGCTCGAAAGCTGGACTATGGATAATCAAAACTCGTCGGCGCCAAGTCTTTTGAAATCAGATTCGCAGGCGGGCGATTATTTTATGAAAAAAATATCCTTCCTGCGCTGCCGCAATATTACGATCGGTTATACGGTTCCCGGAGCTAAAAATGTGTTCAGTAATACGAGAATATATGCCAGCATTAATAATCCTTTTGTTATCAGCAACTGGAATGGCCTGGATCCTGAAACGGACTATAATCCGTCGGATTCAAATGTGGAAAATGCAGGCAGCTATTCTTATCCGAATGTATGCACATTCAGTTTAGGAGTAGATATTAATTTTTAACCCAAAAGAAATGAAGATATGAAAAAGATAAAGTTTTATACAATAGTATCACTGTGTATAGTGTTTTGTATTCAAAGTTGTAATTTGGAATCAGAAAATTACAGTGAAGTCAGTTCATCTCTATACCCCACGACCGAACGCGACGCCTTCGATCTGGTAACAGGTAATGCTTATGCAGGATTTCAAAATAATGATTATAACGGAGCATTTAACGCCGCCACAGGCTTTCATTTGCTGGGCGACATGGCCACCGATTTTGGTCTTTGCTCCTGGGGAGAAGGCGACTGGGGGCCTCTTGAGTATGCAAATTTCCAAAATCCGGATGGGGCGCGAAACCCAAGAAGAAACTGGGAACCCTATCTGCCCTGGATAAGTAAGATGGAACTGACGATCGACCGGATCAAAGGAATCGAGATGAACGAAGATCTGAAACGCCGTTATATCGCGGAACTGGAATGTGGACAAGGTTTTATGGCATTTCTTATATGGGACTTCTACGGCCCTGTCATTGTGGCTGATCTGGAAACATTAAAAAATCCTCAGGCAGAGATCATTCTACCCCGCCAGACAAATGATCAGACAATTGCATATATTGAATCAAAGTTGAAAGCAGGTATCGGTATCCTTGAAAAAAGCTATGATAAGGGAGATACGGATTATGGCCGTTTTACGGAAGGATTATGCCATATACTGTTATTGAAATTGTATATGCAAACGCATCAATGGGATAAAGCCATAACCGAAGGCCGTGAATTGATGAAGCCTGAGTATGGATATGAATTAGTGACGGAGGCCGGTAGTGCAGGTTCGGCTTATGCCAATATTTTCACATCAGCCAATGAAGGTAATAAGGAAACGATCTGGGCGGTGAACTGCCTGCGTGAATATCAAAGCCATTTATGGTATCCCCACGTGGTATCATGGGGCGGATATAAGATGACCCGTGATTTCTACGATACATTTGAAGAAGGCGATCAACGCACACAGGTTATTCTTGATACGGATGTGCCGGCCGGTGTTTTGCCATTGAAGTATGACATGGTCGACCGGGTAGGCGATAATTGTTATACCGACTGGATTGTTTATCGTTATGCCGATGCGATTACGTTGCTGGCTGAAGCGCTTGTGCATAAGGATGGCTCGGTTTCGCAGGAAGCCGTCGACTTGCTGAACCGGGTGCGTACCCGTGCAGGACTTACGGCCTTTCAGTTAACGGATTTTCAAAGTACAGGCGATTTTATTGACAAGCTGTTATGGGAACGCGCCCATGAACTATGGTATGAAGGTTGTCGACGCCAGGATCTGATACGTAATAACAAATATGTAGAAATAATGTCTAAAAAATGTATCACTTTAGGCAAAACCGATTATATCTCCGGCCTGGGAACAAATGCTCATTTATTCCCGCTCCCTTCATCGGCTGTCAATGAAGGAAAAAAAGGCGG
>JAIRKN010000205.1 GCA_031260095.1 Tannerella sp.
TGGTATCAATCTGTTCGCCGCGGCTGATGTGTTCTCTCATTCCGATAAATTCCCGAATCATATAATCTTTTATCGTCCAATGGTCTGCCCAGTTCCAAACGATGTTTTTTGCCGTCAGAATAATTGTCCTGAAATACTGCATGAATTTGGCGGTTGTATTGTCCCCGCAACCGCAATCCGAACGCAGATAGTTCTCAAAATCAATAACAAACTGATAGTTAATCTCCCGCAAGGCTATATCCTTGATGTTGTATCGGGTCAGCATAAAACCTTCCAGACGGCGGTAAGCCTGGTCATACTTTTCAAATAGTAGTTTTGGACTTGTTAATCCCCTGCAGACGTTTCAGATTCTCGTTGTACTGTGAAAAGATGCCCAGCAATGTTTCCCTGCCGGACTGTTACTCCCAGAAAGGCATTGCGGATTTTCTCCGGCGTTACCAGTGTGTCTTCCCGTTCAATCGTCCTGTAATGGTTCGTGATGGAAGCATGGATGTTATCCAGCAGGGCATTGAGTTTGGAGACTTCAAGGCTTTTGTCCGCGGCTTTTCCCTTTTTGGTATCCCAAAGTGCCGGTCAGCGTGATATGAATCATGATTCCGGCTTTGCCGTTTTTGTTTACATAATTTTTCCTCACGTAAAAGAGGATTTTAAATGTACTGCTCATACTAAAAATATTTTTATGCCCTGCATCTGTAACGGTCGAAAAAAGTCTTCTGTAATGATTTTTTCTGCGAGATTTAACTTCTGTAACGAATTTGTAACGTAACTCTGTCCGGTTTTGTCTTTTGGATGACTTGACTTTCAGGTGTCCGTTGGGAGCATAAAAAAATCCCGTAAAACTTTGATTTTACGGGATTTGTCTGCGTTTGTCCTTCATGTGTCCGAAGGCTTCTGCGGTATGGACGGGACTCGAACCTAATCCATTATTCTCTTGTATTTCAAATACTTACAATCTCCGAAAGACATCAGTCACGATAAAGTCATGCAGAGAAATCTCTATTTCTGTCTGCCTTTGTCTATGATTTGACTGCATATCTCACGGGTGCAAAGATACAATCTTTTTTTGAAATACAAACCATACTGAAAAATAATTATTTACGTTGGTGTAAGGTGCAAGCCATATATATATACATATATGCTTGCACCTTACATCCAATTTTCTATCCTAAAAACAAATTATTGACAGTAATCGCTCTTTACTGTCAATAATTTGTTATCTTTGCAGCGTGATTTTAATCCCGTTAAATATGGATGACAAGTTGAATGGCGCATTAACAGAGCACTTCGGACATCAAAAAGACTTTGATGTGACGGATATTTTCCGATTTTACAGTGACCGGAATTCGGATATTTCCCGGACGGCTGTAAATTGGCGGATACATGCTTTGGTGCAGGCAGGCGTCATCCAGCGTGTCGGACGCGGTATTTATCGTTTGGGAAAATCCAATCCGTTTCAGCCTGATTTATCTCCTCGAATGAAAAAAACGGCTCGCAGTATCAAAAAAGAATTTCCATATACCGGTTTCTGCGTATGGGAATTAGCCACAGTGAATCACTTCAGTCACAACCTTATCAATTTTAATATCCTGTTTGTGGATGTGGAACGTGATGCGACGGATGCAATCTATTACAGGTTGAAAGAAGGAGACAGGCATGTTACAAACATACGGAAAACGTATGACGATATTTCGGAACTGGCAGGAACGGTCTGCATCCGTCCGCTGGTATCACATGCCCCTGTACGGATATGGAAAGATATTCCCGTGGCTTCGCTGGAAAAAATACTGGTGGATTTGGCTACAGACAGGGAATTTTTTCCGTTTCAGGGAAATGAAGTGCTCTCAATATACGACAGTGCCTTTGAAAAATATACCATCAATGAGAGCGCCATGCTCCGGTATGCTGCAAGAAAAGAAAAAAAAGTAAGGATACAGGAACTTATAAATACTATAAAACGACAGTAAAGTCAATTTACTGTCAATAATTAGAAGTCATGATAGGACAGGAAAGCATTACAAAAGAATGGATTGAAAAGATATCTAAATCCGGAAAGGCTGATAAAATCCTTATTGAAAAGGTAATCAGGGCATTGATGCTTCTAGAGGGTTTGTCCGAATCGGAACTGGACTATATTTTTAAAGGTGGAACTGCGCTTATGCTGCTGTTCGATTCCGGCAAAAGACTGTCGATAGATATTGATATTATTGTGCCGGAAAAATCAAAAGACCTGATTGGTACCCTAAAAAAGGTATGTTCCAGAAAAGGGTTCACCGGTTTCGAAAAACAGGAAAGAATCGCAGGAACAAACATTGACAAGGAACATTACAAATGCCTGTTTGTTTCAGCCCTCAACAATCAGGAATCGCATATTCTGCTTGATGTCCTGAAAGAAGATATTCATTACCGGGACATTATAGAATTACCCGTTGACAGTATTTTCGTCAATCAGGAAAACAAGCCCGTCATGGTACGCCTGCCTGATTACGACAATATAATGGGAGATAAACTGACTGCATTTGCCCCGAACACGACCGGAATACCTTACCGTAAAGGCAGTAAGGAAATGGGAATGGAAATTATCAAGCAGATGTATGACATTGGTTGCCTGTGCGACAGGGTGGATAATCCTGAAATTGTATCGACGGTATTTCATTCTTTTGCCGGAACGGAATTGTTGTACCGTGAAAATAAATGCAGCGTAGAAGATGTACTGGACGACATTATTGAAACTTCCTTATCGGTTTGTTTGCGTCAAAGTTTGGGGAAAGCGGATTTTAATATCCTTAGCAAGGGCATAGTGCAGGTCAAACCATTTATCTTTTCAGAATCCTTTCATCTTGAAAAAGCAATTACTTATGCAGCAAAAACGGCATATATCGCTTCCGTGATAAAGTACGGAGTAACACAATTCAAGCATTTTAATCAAAATATTGATATGAAAAACCTGCTAATCGTCGAGCCGATGAATACCAAACTGAACAAAATAAAAAAATCTAACCCCGAAGCATTCTTTTACTTATATCAGATGTCGGAAATGATGAAAAATTGACATTCTGTTTTCACTGATTCATATTTTCCGGTTGTCCGCGAAAGCGCTGGTTTTAGCGCCGAAACAATCATTTTTTGATTACTTTAATGTAATAAAACTCGTTTTTGTGCGAATAAATGTCAAAAACATGTATTTGTACATGAAAATTTTCGATATTCGACACAGGCGGATAGAAATGTCTGGCGGAATTTACAGGAAAAAAAAAGAGGCTGTCCTACTCTTTTCGGACAGCCTCCTCTTCTCAAAATGTTAATTAAGTAATAAAAGGTTTTTTGTTATTTGTTGGCATTTATTTGATGACAACTTTATAACGCACGCCTTCTATCTCGACAATGTATATGCCGCGCTCCAGCAGTTCGCGTGTCATTCCTGCCGGTGCGTTCAACTGTTTGAGTAGCGTACCGCTCAGGGTATAGATGTTGGCACGAACAGCTTTGTCTGAGTTGATAT
>JAIRKN010000077.1 GCA_031260095.1 Tannerella sp.
TATTGAAGACGGAAAGCGATCTCTTTGATGTTAAGGTTGGAAAACTGTAGATAATTGCAGGCGCGCTGAATTTTCAGCTGACGAAAGTATTCGAAGGGGGAATATGACGTTCGCTGAAAAAATAAAACGTTCAGATGCGACATCGAACAACCCATTGCATCCGAGATATCCGACAGGGATATTTTGTTTTCAAGGTTTTCTTTCATGTACAGGATGGCGTTTTGTATAATATCGTTTTCCTTTACCTTTCTTATTTCGCGATATTGTGATACATATTTCAATGAAGCCATATAGTGCATCAGGCAAAAACTGGTATATTCCAGGTTTTCGGGACTGTAACCCATTTCCAGATTATGATATATTCCATTGAAAAGCTGTTTGCGGTCATCCTGCCGGCTCATGTCCGAAACGTCAACCGAGATCACTTTTCCGATAATGGACTCGAACATCCCGACATGTTCACCCTTAAAATGAAACCAGTATATACTCCAGGGATCTCTTGCATCAGCGCCATACACATGCTTTTTATTTTCGGGAATGATAAAAAAATGATTCTCTTTCAGGATATACCTGTCGTCTTCATATTCAATCCAGCCTTTTCCTTTATCGCAATAGATGAATATATTCTCATTGCTTCCCTGAGGTCGTTCGCGGTAATGAAATCGTGCGTCGGGATAATACCCTATATGCGTTACGTATAACTGCCGGGTTATATTATTGGTCGCCTGATAACTTCTTATATTACAAGGTGTGATGATTGCTTTTTCGCCTCTGAAGCCTTCTGCTATTATATTGTCCATCTGTTTGTCAACCGGTTTGATCTGCCTACAAAAATAGTTATTTTTTACATGCTTTGCGCAATATCTTACATTTTTTCAATTCGGCGGATACCATACTTTTGCATCATCAAAACAGTTACGATGGAAAAAGTAAACACCGGCAAAAGATCCTATTTATTTCTTATCACATTTGTTTCGGCTATGGGAGGCCTTCTCTTCGGTTATGACTGGGTCGTAATCGGAGGCGCAAAAATATTTTACGAACCGTTTTTTAATATAACCGACTCGGCTGCTTTGCGCGGGTGGGCGATGAGCAGTGCACTCATCGGGTGCCTGGCCGGAGCTTTACCGTCCGGGGCATGGAGCGACCGCTACGGACGAAAAAAGATGTTGATCGCGGCGGCGGCGCTTTTTACCGCGTCGGCATACGGCACAGGGGCGGTCGACAGTTTCACATGGTTTATCGTCTACCGTATCCTGGGCGGTCTTGGGATCGGCATTGCATCCAACATATCCCCCGTATATATCGCAGAAGTCTCTCCGGCTCCGGTAAGAGGCCGTTTTGTTGCATTAAACCAGTTGACTATCGTACTTGGAATACTGGCGGCTCAAATCGCAAACTGGCAGATCGGCGATTATTATATGCCGGATAAAAACACATTACCGTCCGAAAGCATCGAATGGGCATGGCGATGGATGTTCTGGGCGGAACTCATACCGGCCGGGTTATTCTTCATCCTGTCATTTATCATTCCCGAAAGCCCACGGTGGCTTGCCATAAACGGGAAGAAAGCGCCGGCCCGGACGATCTTCGCGCGTATCGGCGGGGACGGATATGCCGAAGCCGAATTAACGGGGATCGACACGTTGCGTATAACACGGGAAAAGAACGACTGGAAAGCGTTGTTGAAGCCAAACGTCCGGAAAACGCTGATCACGGGAATCGTACTGGCCGTATTCCAGCAATGGTGCGGCATAAATGTGATATTCAATTATGCGCATGAAATTTTTTCTGCCGCAGGGTATACCGTATCGGATGTATTAATGAATATCGTAGTAACAGGCGTGACAAATGTCATATTTACATTTGTTGCGATCTTCACGGTCGACAAATGGGGGCGAAAAGCGCTGATGTATGCCGGTTCGGCCGGTCTGGCCGTTATCTATGCGATCATGGCAACGGGTTATTACCTGCAACTGAGCGGATGGCCCATGCTATTATTGACTGTATTGGCGATTGCCTGTTATGCCATGTCGCTTGCTCCGGTTGTCTGGGTCGTTCTGTCCGAAATTTTCCCGGCCGGGATACGTGGTGCAGCCATGGCGGTTGCCACCTTTTTCCTCTGGACGGCATGTTTTATCCTGACCGGTACGTTTCCCTTACTGAACAAATATATGGGCGCTTCCGGCACGTTCTGGATCTATGGCGGAATATGCGTCGCCGGATTCCTGTTTATCCGCAGCCGGCTTCCCGAAACGAAAGGAAAATCACTGGAAGAGATTGAAAAAGAACTGACCGGATAGCTATTCCGGGAAAGTGAATCTTATTAATCAATAAAAAATCAAGACAAAAAAAATGGAAAAGATTACCGAATACCTGATTCGACCTTCGGTGAACGAAAAAGGTATTGTACGTGCATGGGAGGAAACGGTCATGCTTCCCACTTATGAAACCGGCGAAGAAGAGAAAAATCCGGTATTCCTCGAAAAGCGGGTTTACCAGGGAAGTTCCGGCGTGGTCTATCCCTATCCGGTGGTGGAAAAAGTATCCGATGAAAAAAAAGACAAGCCCTGGCAGGCCCTTTTCATCGAGAACGAATACATCAAAATAATGATACTGCCCGAACTCGGCGGACGGATCCAAATGGCTTACGATAAGATCAGAAAAAGACATTTCGTATATTACAACCAGGTTATAAAGCCGGCGCTGGTGGGGCTTACCGGTCCGTGGATATCCGGCGGCATTGAATTTAACTGGCCGCAACATCACCGGCCGGGCACTCATCTTCCGATAGGACATCTGATAGAAGAACACCGAGAGGATGGAAGCGACACGGTATGGTGCAATGAGGTGGAACGTATGTCGCGTACCAAAGGAATGCAGGGCTTCACGCTCTATCCCGGACGAGCTTATATTGAAGTGAAAGTAAAGGTCTATAACCGCACGAATTTCCCGCAGACGTTTCTTTGGTGGGCTAATCCGGCGGTAGCCGTAAACGATCATTATCATTCCGTTTTTCCTCCCGATGTACATGCCGTATTCGATCATGGCAAAAGGGATGTTTCCAATTTTCCGGTAGCCACGGGCGTGTACTATAAGCAGGATTATTCGGCAGGAGTGGATATCTCGAAATACAGGAATATACCCGTGCCGACCTCGTATATGGCCGTGCAGTCAAAATTCGATTTTGTCGGCGGCTACGACGAAGAGGCGAAGGCCGGCTTGTTGCATGTGGCCGACCGCCACGTATCGCCCGGCAAGAAGCAGTGGACTTGGGGATATGGAGATTTCGGACAGGCCTGGGAGCGGAATCTGACCGATGAAGACGGGCCGTATATTGAACTGATGACGGGCGTTTACACGGATAATCAACCGGATTTCTCCTGGTTGCAACCGGGCGAAGAGAAATCGTGGGTACAATATTTCATGCCTTATACCGAAGCCGGTTATGTGAAAAATGCAACCAAAGACGCGATTGTAAATGTAGAGGTGCGGGATGGGTGTCTCACGGTCATTCTGTATACTACTTCGGAGATGAAAGGTCTGCACATCGTCCTGAAAGATACCGGTGGACAAGTATGGCTGGATGAAAAAGCGGATGTTTCGCCCGACAAACCGTATATCAAAAGCATAGCAGGGAATCCGGTTGCTCAGGAAAACCTGATCTTTGAGCTTTCGGACGCCGGCGGCAGGCGGATGTTGAGCTATCAGGCGGATAAGCCTGAAATAAAGCCATCGCCCGACCCGGCGCGAGCGGCAGAAATGCCGGAAGACATTTCCGCCGTCGAGCAGCTATACCTGACGGGGCTTCATCTGGAACAATACCGTCATGCGACTTACGATCCCGCAGCATACTATCTGGAAGCGCTTCGCCGCGAACCGGGAGATATCCGTTGCAACAACGCTATGGGGCTTCTCCTGATGCGCAAAGGACGGTTTGCCGAAGCGGAGCCGTACTTCCGTCGTGCCGTGACGACGCAGACGCGCCGGAATCCGAATCCTTACGACGGCGAGCCTTATTACAATCTGGGCTGGAGCCTGATGATGCAGGGAAAAAAGGCGGAGGCCTATGATGCGTTCTTCAAATCGACATGGAACGCAGCATGGCAGGACGCCGGGTACTTTGCACTGGCGCAGATCGACGCTTCTAATGAATTGTGGGAAAACGCCTGTGAGAAGACAGACCGCAGTCTGATAAAAAATTTGCATCATCACAAGGCGCGCCACCTGAAAACCGCGATCCTGAGAAAATTGGGAAGAAAAGACGATGCGTTGTCGCTTATCGGTGATTCGCTGGCAATCGACCGCTTTAATATGGGATGTCTTTTTGAAAAGTATCTCCTGACAAAAGACGAAGAGGATCTGCAAACCTTCCGCTCACTTATGAAGGGCAACGTGCATACCTTCCTGGAATATGCGTTGGACTATGCGGCGGCAGGCATGTATCAGGAAGCGTCCCGGTTGCTGTCCTGCTGTATAACGGATGAAGAAAATGTTTATCCGATGGTTTATTATGCCTTGGGATATTTTGCCTCCTGCTGTCGTCATGACCGGAAAAACGCCGATATTGCACAGGAATACTACCGGAAAGCTTCCCGGATGTCCCCGGATAAGAATTTCCCGAACCGTATCGAAGAAGTAAACATCCTGCAGGACGCTATCCGTCATAATCCGTCGGATGCTTATGCGCACTATTATCTCGGTAATTTCTGGTATGCCGCCCGTCAGTACGACAATGCCGTGGCGTGTTGGGAAGAATCCATACGGATCGACAGCCTGTTTCCTCCTGCATTGAGAAACCTGTCGCTGGCATATTATAACAAATACGACCGTAAGCAGGAGGCGCGCGAATTGCTGGAAAAGGCATTCCACCTGGACCATACGAACGCCCGCATGTTAATGGAGCTTGACCGGCTTTACAAAAAAACAGGGGTAGAGCCGGCCGTTCGTCTGGAGTTTCTCGAAAAACACCGCACACTGGTAGAGCAACGCGACGATCTGTGTATCGAAAGGATTACGCTGTATAATCAAACCGGCGAATACACGAAAGCGTCGACGCTTATTGATTCACGCAAATTCCACCCGTGGGAAGGAGGCGAAGGTAAAATTACCGGACAATATCTGTTCTGCCGGATCGCGTTAGCAAGGCAGGCAATCCGTGAGCATGATTACGAAAAAGCGCTCGCATTGCTTCACGAAACGGATTCCTGTCCGCGCCACCTCGGAGAAGGCAGACTGGCGAATGTGGAGGAAAACGACGTTCACTATTTTAAAGGTCAGGCTTATCGAGGTCTGGGCGACGAGGCAAATGCCGTCCTTCATTTCCGTAAAGCGACCACCGGTTCTTCCGAACCTCGACAGGCCTTTTATTACAACGACCCGCAACCCGGTAAAATATTCTATCAGGGACTGGCCTGGGAAGCGCTGGGAGAAACGGATAAAGCCCGAAGCCGTTTCAACAAACTCGTCGACCACGGCAAAAAACACCTGTTCGATAATTGCCGGATTGATTACTTTGCCGTTTCATTACCGGATACGGACGTCTGGGAGGATGACCTGAACGTTCGTAATCAGATACATTGTAATTATGTGATCGGTCTGGGAATGTTAGGACTGGGCAACCGTACCGAAGCCCGGAAGTATCTTTCGAAAGTAATGGCGTTGGATGTTAATCACATCGACAGTCAAATCCTGTTGAATACAATATCATTTTAAAGCGTCTTTCCGGGGATATTCCTCTTCGCCGTAAGTTCCACGACCCGTAAACGTAAGACGGCCGTCCTGTTTATGGACGATTCCGGATATTTCTCCGGAACGGGCCGGTCATGATGCGACATGATATGGTCCAGCCCTTTCTTACGCTCCCTGTCATCCGTTACCGGCTCAAGATATCCCATACCGACGATGCTTGCATAATACATCGTACAGGACGTTTTTTCATGAATATAATGCAATTCATGATCCGTATCCAGTTGAAAAC
>JAIRKN010000098.1 GCA_031260095.1 Tannerella sp.
AAACTGGTACAAAGCGGTGGTGTAAGCATCAACAAAGAGAAACTGACGGAGTATGACGCCGTCATAACCATTGACTATCTGTTAAATGGCAAATATCTACTCGTTCAGCGTGGTAAGAAGAACTATTATTTGCTTATTGCAAAATAGATTTCAGGAAAAATAGTTGCAAATGTGATAAAAAGCGATTACTTTTGCCCCGCTTTTAAAGAAAACTCCGGATTGTCTCATGGTGTAATGGTAGCACAACAGATTTTGGTTCTGTTTGTCCAAGTTCGAATCTTGGTGAGACAACAATTCAAAAGTCCAAATATTTGAAAAACCAATAGTTGGATTTTTTTTAGAATCCCACTTTTCCCCAAACAATTTTTTGAGGCTCACCGGAAAAATGCGCAAGTATTATTTTTTGTAGTAACCGTACATAACTTTGTGAAGCAATCCGGTAGGGTAGTATCACAAAATTACACTGCTAATAAATATAGCCGTTATTTTCCCAACAGGCTTTGTATTTTTTCTATTATATCATTTTTCTCATGAGTCCGAACCAGTATTGTTCCGTTCTTGTCTAAGAGGATTAATGTAGGTATTCCTTCAATACCATATAAGGAAGCCGACTCATTTTCATTGTCAAATATCTGAGTCCATGTTACTTTTAAATCTTCGGCCGCCTGTAAATGATTTTTAATATGATCGCTGACGACAATGCCGATTACCTCCAGTCCTTTGCCGGAATACGTATCATTCAGTAATTTAATTTCGGGCATAGCTTTTTTGCAGGGACCACACCACGAAGCCCAGAAATCAAGAAGTACATACTTGTCTTTTCCCATAAAATCGGATAATCGAATCGTCTGAGTGGTGTCGTTTGGATTTACGCCATGAATATCAATATATTTAGCGCCAACGTCGGTTCTTTTTGTATTGGCCTTAATTTCAAATGTCTTGATAAAAGGGGGGAAATTCTTAACAATATCACCTCCCTGTTCATACAATGAAATAAATTCTTCTTCCGGTATTAAACCTTGAAGAAGAATCAGCTCGAAAATACCTAAAACCGATCCGTTATCTTTTTCATAAAATTTTCTCATTGCATCGGCCACCATGGTCGATTGTTCTGCGTCCAGATCTTGTAACTCCTGTATCTGTTCCTCCGTCAGCTCTTCTCCTTCGCTATCCGCGCGCGCTATAAGAGCGGATTTCTTTTCTTCGAGTTCTTCGCCGGTATCCCTGTAGACTCTGATTAGATCAGCCATACGGTCATTCAGAGGAGTGCCTTTTATAAAGCCGTCGTCGCCGGTTAAGGTTAAGTTTCCTTTTTCAGCAATCAAGTAGCGTATCATAGTGACATGATCTGTGATCATCAATAGTTCCGGATCGCCTGTAATTTCCCGGATATAAGTGAAATTGCCTCCGCTTACCTTTATGGTGTCAACCGTTTTATTTTCAGCAATGTCATAAACATAAATATCATCTGTGGCAGAAATGCCTGTCCCGGTCAAAGTTAATTGATTCGCCCCTTGTTTACATCCCATCGCGAATAAGCATATACACACCGAATAAAATACTTTTTTCAACATTTAATAATTATTTTTTAATATATTGATGTCCATTTAATAGTGATATAATGAACAATCGGATGCAAAAATACGAAATAATTCCGGATTAAAAAAGTTTCTCCGGATATTCACCGGCGTTGATAAGCGCCTGTATCTTATCGACCACTCCCTGACGGTCGTCCGCATAAGTGACCCCAAACCACCGGGATGTTGTGTCGAGTACTTTTACGCGTGCAATTTTTTTGGTGACCAGTTCATTTACCATTAAGGGGATGAAATATTCACTTTTAAGATTATCCATGTTTTTGCGTAAAAAGTCTTTGAAATATTCTTCCGAATAATCGAAATAATCAGGCGTGAATCCCCACATGTTCATAGATACGGGAGTATTTTCATCCACGACCACTTTACGGCCGTTCTCATCGGTAAATTGAATCTCGCCGTCGATCCGTTCGATAGCAGTACGTTCAACAACCGTAGTGAGATAACCTTCCGGATCCGTGCCGCAAACGCCACGTGCAACAGAGCCGCTTTCGCTCAGAGTATTACCCACACGGAACCCCACCATGCAGTAATCATTTTTCTTATCTTCGGCGCCGGCCAGTTCTTTGCCTAACGCTTCAAAACTGTCGCGTCCGTAGAAATCGTCCGCATTAATAACGGCAAAAGGCTCTTTGATCACATCTTTACCCATCAGTACGGCATGATTGGTTCCCCACGGCTTTGTACGCCCTTCAGGACAAGTAAAGCCTTCCGGCAATTTATCCAAAGACTGGAACACGATCTCTACCGGAATATGATTTTCGTATTTACTTAGAATCTTATTGCGAAAATCATCCTCAAAATCTTTACGTATGACAAATACTACTTTTCCAAATCCGCCGCGAATCGCGTCAAAAATAGAATAGTCCATGATCGTTTCACCATACGGCCCCAGTCCGTCTAATTGTTTTAATCCTCCATAGCGGCTGCCCATCCCGGCGGCAAGAACAAATAATGTTGGTTTCATATTCTCTCTTTTTTAACGGCGCAAATATACATTATTTTTTGTCAAATGAAAAATAAAACCGACCTTTGCCCCGTTTAGTGCAATATGTGAACAGGTTAGGAAATGAGGCGAAAGATATTTGGAGCGTTATTGTTTTTCCTTGCACTTATGACATCCGGAAAAACGTATGCCCAACAAACGATACAGGTCGAAGGGTACGTCAAAGATTCTATTACAAAAGGGGCATTACCTTATGTGACGGTTGCGTTACGCGGGACAACCAAAGGTACGGCTACGGATGAAAACGGATATTTTTCAATGAAAACAACATCGGACAGTATGATTCTTTCTGTTTCGTACGTTGGATATGAAACAAGTCATACCGCCTTGAAGAAAGGCGTTAACAGGGTGAATATACTACTGAAGCCTGAGATGTACGAACTGAGTGAAATCGTCGTGCGTCCCGGAAGAGAAAAGTATTCCAAAAAAGAGAATCCGGCAGTGGCATTTGCGCGTCATGTGATTGCAAGGAGAAGCCTGAATAATCCGTATGAACACGATTATTACAGTTATAATATATATGAACAGAGAACATTTGCAAACAACGATTTTGATTTAGAGAAGGCCCGTCAGAACTGGGTATATAAGCACATTGATTTTATATTCGATTATGTAGATTCGACGTCGGTCAAGGGGAAGACGATTTTGCCGCTCTACAATGAAGAAATCATGGAGGATTACTTTTTCAGGAAATCACCCCGTGCGGAACGAAAAGTGGTAAGAGGTGCAAAGCGTGCGGGAATCATTGAAATTATATCGGAAGACGGCGTGAAACAGTTTGTTGATGAAGCGTTTCAGGACGTCGATATTTTTCAGGATAATATTCCGTTATTCCTGAACCGGTTTGTCAGTCCGCTTTCTTCCATAGGCCCTAATTATTACAAATATTATTTACTGGATACGGTTGTGGTGGATGGTGAGAAATGTGTGGATCTTGGTTTTGTCCCCTTTAATTCCGAATCATTCGGATTTGCCGGTCATTTGTATGTAACACTTGATTCTACCTACTTCATTAAAAAAGTAAACCTGAATATTCCCAGGGATATCAATCTTAATTTTATCGGTGAAATGTCGATTGATCAGGAATACATTCGTACGGATGACGGGACGCGGATATTAACAAAAAACGATATCGCCCTGATATTCAAACTGACCAAAAAGATGAAAGGCGCTTACGCCCGGCGCGTAGCCTTGTACCGGAACCATTCGTTTGACAAACAACCGGATCTGACCGTGTTTGAAGAAAAGGCGCCGGTGCTGGAATCGGAAGGCGCACACCGCCAGACGGAAGAATTTTGGAGTGAAGCCCGTGGAGGCGCCGGAGAGATACAGCCCGCCTCCGTAGAAAAAATGATGATGCAACTACGGGAAGTTCCGTTTTTTTACTGGGGGGAAAAGATCATGAATATCTTGATCAACGGATATGTGCAAACGTCCGAAACGAATAGCAAGTTTGAATTTGGACCTGCGAATACGTTTATCAGCGGAAATGCACTGGAGGGGGTCCGGTTTCGTCTGGGAGGTACGACAACGGTCAATTTCAGCCGCCGTTTTTTCATGGACGGCTATCTGGCCTACGGATTGGAGGATCATAAATTGAAAGGAGATGCTATTTTCGAATACTCATTCAATAAAAAGAAGAGTTTCCGGAAGGAATACCCGTTTCATTACATTCGTGCAGAATATCAGTATGATATGAACCAGATAGGTCAGCATTATCTGTATACGAATGTGGATAATATATTTATGACGCTCAAACGTCGTGAGAACAACCTGCTCACTTATATGCAGAAAGCAGAATTAAGTTATTATAAAGAGAATTACAAAGGATTGGGTTATCGTGTTTCGCTTCGTCATCTTACCGAATGGGCGACTCCTGATGTTCCGTTCGATTTGATACAGGCCGACGGAACAACCCTGCCGGTTGGTCATTACAGGTCTACCCAGTTGGAATTTTATCTGCGTTGGGCTTCGAATGAGAAATTTTACCAGTCGCGCAATTATCGTTATCCGATTACGCTTGATGTGCCGGTCATCACATTGCGTCATACCATAGCGCGAAAAGGAATACTGGGTTCCGATCATAATTATAACCGGACTGAAATCGGCGTACGCAAACGATTCTGGATGTCTCCGTTCGGATACGTAGATCTATATGGGCAGGCCGGTAAAGTATGGGATCGCGTTCCGTATCCGTTACTGCATATTCCGAATGCCAATCTGTCATATAGCATTGAAGCGGAGAGTTTTCCATTAATGAATCCGATGGAATTTATAAATGACCGTTTCGTATCCTGGGAAATGTCTTATTTTATGAATGGATGGCTTTTCAACCGTTTGCCTCTGATCAGAGAACTGCAACTTCGTGAAGTACTGACGTTCCGGGGGTGGTATGGTGATTTGAGCGCTAAGAATAATCCGGATATAGCGGGTGTCGGTTTATACAGATTTCCTGAGAACACTTACAGGATGGGCGACAGGCCTTATATGGAGATTGGAGTGGGGGTTGAAAATATATTTAAACTCATACGTCTGGATTACATCTGGAGATTATCTTATCGTGATCATAATGGGGCGCCGAATGGCGGTTTAAGAATGAAAATAAAATTTTCTTTTTGATATGTCATATTTTTTATCTACCTTGCGCAAATTATGAGAAAGGAAAAATTTCATATCGAATACATATTCGACAAAGTTTCAAAGCGGAGTTTATGGAATCAGCTGACAACGCCGCGCGGATTATCGTCATGGTTCGCAGACGACGTGGAAGTGAAAGGTGAGACATATATTTTTTTCTGGGATAAAACACCGGAAAAAGCGAAGGTTATTTATATAAAACCGGATATATGTGTGCGTTATCAATGGTTGGATCAAGAAGGAATTGTTTATTCTGAATTTCGTATTCATACAATAGAATTGACAGGCACGGTTGCTCTTGAAATCACGGATTTTGCAGAACCGTCGGAGAAGACGGACGCCATCAATCTGTGGGATTCACAGGTGGATGAATTGAAAAGGACGTTAGGAGTGTAATAATAATATGCGCACGATCAGGCGATTAGATGTATTTTTGTTAAAAACCTTCCTGCCCTTATTCCTGATGACGTTTGGGATCTGTCTGTTTATCTTCCTGATGCAATTTCTTTGGAAGTATGTCGATGAAATGGTGGGGAAAGGAATAGAGATTCATATCCTGGCGGAATTGTTTTTCTATGCAGCCCTTACTTTTGTGCCGCAGGCGCTTCCTCTCGCTATACTATTTGCTTCTCTGATGACATTCGGAAACCTTGGCGAGCAACTGGAATTACTGGCGATGAAAGCCTCCGGTATTTCACTGATGCGTATCATGCGACCCTTGACCGTATTCCTGATTTTTGTAGCTATTTCCGCTTTCTTTTTCCAGAACAATGTAATTCCCGTATCACAGGTTAAAATGTATACTTTTCTTTATTCCGTTAAGCAAAAATCACCGGAATTGGATATACCGGAAAGTATTTTTACGGAGATTAACCGGAAGAATATCTATGTCAGGAAAAAAGATAAAAAGAAAAGCCTTCTGAAAGAAGTGATGATATACGACTATTCGGAAGGATTTAATAATGTCAGTGTGATGGTTGCCGATTCGGGACGACTGAAAACATCTGTCGATAAAAAGTTTCTTATCCTGACGCTGTATAGCGGCGAGTCGTTCGGAAACCTGAAAGGGAACAATCGTAAGGCGAAGAATGCGCAGGACGCCGTACCCTATCGTCGCGAAACCTTTGACACAATGGAAATGCTGATAGAATTTGACGGCAATTTCAGTATGAGGGACGAATCCCTGTTTCAGGGTCGTTATGTAGGTAAGAATATTGCAAGTCTTCAACATTCTATTGATTCGATGACCGTCCGTATTGACAGCATTAAAGAGGTTGAATCAAAGGCCTTGTATACGCAATCCTATCGTAAGACATTAGCCCCTCAGCCTCAAACTAAAACGGATGGCGAAACGGAAGAAGATTCTCCGGCAGTTAAGAAAAATGCGATCAACTTTGATAGCTTATACCGTGCTCAGGAACCGGTAATGAAGGCCTCTTTCCTGTCTTATTCAAAGCGCAGCATAGACAATCTGCTCATGAATTATGGAATGAAGTCCGAAACCTTGAGGATAGAAGAGAAAGAGATCCGGTGGCATCATACGGAAATGCACCGGAAGTTCACCTTGTCGTTTGCCTGTCTTATCTTTTTCTTTATCGGCGCTCCTCTCGGTGCGATCATACGGAAAGGAGGATTGGGTGCGCCGGCTGTTATATCGGTATTGCTCTTTGTTGTGTATTATATTATTGACAATATAGGATATAAGATGGCTCGTGATGGCGTATGGTTACCGTGGGAGGGGATGTGGTTAAGTTCGGCTGTACTTTTGCCTTTAGGTATTTTTCTGACACACAAGGCGGTGAATGATTCCGTTCTTCTGAATGCGGAAACGTATATTGATGCAATAAAACGGTTTATCGGTAAACGTGAGTTACGTAAGATCGAAAAAAAGGAGATTATTATGGAGCATCCCGATTATGCTGCACTCACCGTTCGCCTGCGGCAGCTTCGGGATTCCTGTCGGGAGTATCTGGCCCGTCATAAACGTTGGTTGCATTATCTTCGGTTCTGGAAGCAGGGGGGGGCGGATTACGAAGCGGAAGGAATAGCGCATGAAATAGAGTCGGTGGTGCAGATTCTTGAAAATTCGGATCGGAATCAGGTATTGAATAAGACGATGGATTTCCCGGTTATAAAAAACTTTCACCTGGCGAATTTTACGATTCGTCCCAAAGCAGGGATCGCTTTGGCGATCTTCTTTCCGGCTGGAGGGCTTATCTATTTAATCGCTGTTTATCGCCGGAAACTATTGCGTCAGGATATAAAAACGACGATTCGTATATGTGATGAAATGGTTGAAATTATAAATGATAAATAGAATAAAAAACAAATGGAAAGATTTAAACTGAACACCATTGAGGAAGCGATTGATGACTTCCGCAAAGGGAAGTTCCTGATTGTTGTAGATGATGAGAGCAGGGAAAATGAAGGTGATTTCATCATAGCGGCTGAAAAGATCACCCCCGAAAAGGTCAACTTTATGCTGACGAACGGTCGTGGCGTGCTCTGCGCACCCATCACGGAAGAACGGTGCGAAGAACTCGAACTCAATATGCAGGTGATACACAATACCTCCATGTTAGAAACACCTTTTACGGTTACAGTGGATAAACTTGGGGGCGATTGTACCACCGGAGTTTCTATTTATGACCGTGCACAAACGATCCTTGCGCTGGCCGATCCCGCAACCAAGCCCTCCGATCTGGGACGTCCCGGACATATTAATCCCCTCAGGGCCTGTTCGAGGGGCGTCTTGCGTCGTGCGGGACATACGGAGGCAACCGTTGATCTGGCGCGGCTGGCCGGACTTCATCCTGCCGGAGCATTGATAGAGATTCTGAACGAAGACGGAACAATGGCCCGTATGCCGCAACTCATTGGAGTGTCCGAAAAATTTGGTATAAAAATAATATCTATCAGTGATCTGATAGCCTATCGTCTGAAAACGGAATCACTGGTTGAAAAAGGGGTAGAAGTAAAGATGCCGACAAAATACGGTGATTTCCATCTCATTCCCTTCAAACAAAAAAGCAACGGCCTCGAACACATCGCATTGATAAAGGGCGAAATATCAAGTGATGAGCCTCTTTTGGTGCGTGTTCATTCATCTTGCATGACAGGTGACATTTTCGGCTCTTACCGTTGTGATTGTGGCGAACAGTTGCACAAAGCCATGCGTATTATCGAAGAGGAGGGAAAAGGTGTCGTGCTGTACCTCCATCAGGAAGGACGGGGTATCGGCCTTATGGACAAGATGAAGGCCTATAAATTGCAGGAAGAAGGTCTGGATACGGTAGATGCCAATCTTCATCTATGTCATAAGGCAGATGAACGCGACTATGGGGTAGGCGCCCAGATTCTGCAACAGATAGGCGTTCATAAAATGCGTCTGATGACAAATAATCCGGTGAAACGTGTCGGTCTCGAAGCCTATGGGCTGGAAGTCGTTGAAAACGTACCGATCGAAGTGGAACCGAA
>JAIRKN010000140.1 GCA_031260095.1 Tannerella sp.
TCCGTGCCGATGATCGTTTCACTTATATCATTGTCACAATCCTCTATCTGGCGCGCCTGGGCATTGACCCTTACGCCTCCTTCATAAACAATATCCAGACAAAAATTGTCAAAAATATCTCCTGTCCGACGTTGTAACTGAGAACCCATACCTGTGACCGAAACCGGTTTAAGATGAGAAAACCAGGTAAATACATCAATATTATGAACCAACTGATCAATGACATGATCACCGCAAAGCCAGTTCCAACTGAAAAAATCACGCAACATATATTCCATATCCGTCCACTCCGGCCGGCGTTTGCGATAAGTCATCGCATCCTGATTCCATTTCACGATTCCGCTCGTGATCCTTCCGATCATACCATTCCGTACCTGTTTATATGACTCAATGTAAGAACGTTGATGATGCCGCTGTGCACCTGTCTGGATGCAAAGGCCTTTTGCCTGTGCCTGCTTGACGGCAACACTAAACGTACGGCAACTAACCGGGTCAATCCCCGCCGCTTTTTCACAAAAAACATGTTTCCCTTTGTCTATGGCATATCTTGCCTGATCTGCATGAAAGATGGAAGGAGTAGCGATAATTACCATATCCACATCCGGATCTTCACAAACATTTTTATAAGCCTCAAATCCATAATGTATCTTCCCATCGGAAACTTCTATATTCTTATTTTCACGGAGATGCTTCCGGAGCGTTTCCAGCCGGTCTTTAAAAATATCAGCCATTGCGATGATGGTCACGCCGTCGGCTGCACTTAAAAAATCATTCACCGCCCCCGAGCCACGGCTCCCGCATCCGATAATACCGGCGCGAATCTGTTTACCGTCTATTGCCTTATCTCCCATTTCCGGGATAATAACCGGAATATCCGACCGGAGCGGTTTATACTTACTTTTAGCTTCACTGCTACAGGATGGTAACAGAATGCCCGAACCGGTCACGCCTCCGACTGCTCCTGCAGTACTGATCAATGCAGAGCGTGAGATAAACTGTCTTCTTGAAATGTTGTCTTTTTTCATTGTATTTTATAATAATAATATCTGATTTATTTTTTCTCGAATGCCGCATCAAATGCCAGATAAGAAGGCCGGAAATCTACGTTCTTAACAAACCGCAACGACTCGGCGGCTCCATGTTCGCGATCCATACCGTTATCTTCCCATTCAACCGATAAGGGGCCTTGGTAATTAATCCGATTCAGTGCGCGTATAATTTCCTCAAAATTGATTTTCCCGCGTCCCATGCTACGGAAATCCCAGAAACGGTCACGATGGCCGAACGGCAAATGACCGCCAAACACGCCTGCCCGTGTAGGAACGTCCGACCACCACACGTCTTTCATGTGCACATGAAAGATTTTTTCGGCAAACAACTCAATAAAAGCTACATAGTCAACCCCCTGGTAGCCCATGTGGCTCGGATCATAATTAAACCCGAAAGCCGGATGATAATCTATTGCTTCCAGTAAAGTCTGCGCCGACGATATATCAAATGCAATCTCGGTAGGATGAACCTCCAGTGCAAAGCGCACACTGTTCCGGGTATAAGAATCCAATATGGGCTTAAACCGGTCGGCTACTTCTTTAAATCCGGCGGCAATTTCATCCGGATTCACAGGGGGAAAGGAATAAAGCAAATGCCAAATAGGACTTCCCGTAAACCCGACGACCGTATTCACGCCTAACATACGGGCTGCTTCACCTATTTTTATCATTTCTTCGGCTGCTCTTTGGCGAACCCCTTCCGGGTCGCCGTCTCCCCATATACGCGCGGGAAGAATTGATTTGTGACGGTTGTCTATCCGGTCACAAACACACTGTCCTACCGCATGATTCGATATGGTATATAATTCCAGACCATATTTATCCAGCGTTGCCAGAATGTTTTTACAATATTTCTCACTTAGCTTTTCTATATCCAAGTGATTTTCTGTACATGCAAGTTCGAGTCCGTCGTAACCGAACTCTTTTGCTTTCGAACAAATTGTTTCAAGAGGCATATCGCCCCATTGCGCTGTGTACAAAGTTACTTTTCGTGCCATAGTTTTATATGTTATTATTTTTTAGAAATACCTTCCATTTATATTCAAATGCAAAAGTAAAAAAAAAATTTCTATTTGAACAATATTTTTCCATTCTTTCTATATTGTGCGCACAAATCGATAGGTCTTCCCTGCTTCCGTCTGTATATCATATTCATAAATTTTATAGAGGAGCGGAAGTTGAGGCGCAGTTATCTTTTCGGAGACCAGTGGTTTGCTGATACCAGGTCGCGCATACAGTGGATTCGGATTTTCTCCTCCGGCTTCTTTCAGCCCTTCTCCTTTCAGCGGGACATAAGAACGGAGGCGAAGATTTCCGCCGATATGGGACTTTATTTCGGCTTCTTCCAGTTGAACGCCCTCCCATTTTATGTCTACTTCAAATCCCCCGCGCGCCATGAGTCCGCTGACGCTTCCCGCGCGCCATTCGTCCGGAAGGGCCGGCAACAAATGTACGGCACCATCATGGCTTTGCAGCAACATTTCGGCAATACCTGCGGTATATCCGTAGTTTCCGTCTATCTGGAAAGGAGGATGTGCGTCAAACAGATTCGGATAAGTTCGTCCGTTTTCATTCCCTTCTTCAACCAGCACCAGCATGTTATTAATAATTTTATAGGCATGGTTACCATCCAGCAAACGCGCCCAAAGATTTATTTTCCAACCGATAGACCAACCGGTTGCCATATCCCCGCGATAAATCAATGAATTTTTGGCGGCCTGAAAAAGCGCCGGATGGGTATAGGGAGAAATCTGGTTCCCAGGATATAACCCATACAGATGAGATACATGACGATGTTTATTCGCCGGATCATCCAGATCTTCCAGCCATTCCTGCAATTGATTATATTGTCCGATCTGCATGGGAGGCAAACGTTTGATCATCTCCTCCAATTTTCCCGCATAACCTGCGTCTTCTCCCAGGATAAGACAGGCCTCACGCGTCCGGGTCAGCACATCGAACACAAGCAGGTTATCCATCGTACAACCTGCGATAATCGAAGATTCGCCCGGGCCATGTTCGGGAGAGTTGGACGGGCAGGTCACCATCCATTTATACCGTGGATGCTCAACCAGAAAATCCAGGAAGAAATCCGCCGAACCTTTCATCACCGGATACACTTCTTTCAGAAACGCCTTATCGCCCGTATAGAGGTAATGCTCCCACAGATGCTGCGTCAGCCAGGCTCCGCCGTTCGGCCACATGCCCCAGTAGGCGGCGTCCACCACTCCGGAGCATCTCCACAAATCCGTATTATGATGCGTCACCCAACCGTCGCAGCCGTACATATCGCGCGCCGTCCGGCGTCCCGTCTGCGACAACTCTTTCAGCATCTGAAACAGGGGCTGGTGCGTTTCGCTCAGATTGGTAACCTCCGCCGGCCAGTAATTCATTTCGGTATTGATATTGATCGTATATTTACCATCCCACGGAGCCAGCAGTTCGCTATTCCAGATCCCTTGCAGATTGGCGGGTTGTCCGCCCGGCTGCGAAGCGGATATCAGCAGATAACGTCCATACTGGAACATCAGTGCGGCTAATGAAACGTCGTCGCCGTTATGAAAATTTTTCACCCGGATATGCGTCTGTTCTCTGTCGGCCGCCGAACTCCCAAGGTCCAACTTCACACGATTAAACTGATTTCGATAATAAGCGATATGATCTGCCTTTGCTTTTTCATACGTTTTCGTCAACGCGGGTTTCAGATAATCCGCAGCGCGTTTACTCTCATTGCCGCTTACGTCGTTGTAGTTCACAAAATTGGTGGCAGCCGAAACATAGAGGGTTGCCTGAGTAGCGCCGGAAACAACTATTTTATCCGGTTCTACCGTCACTTTGCCACCTTCTGCCCGAACCAGTGTTTGTGTTTCCATGCGGATTGCTCCGGGGATCCCTTCATGTTCCTGTCCGTTACCTGTAAGGATCAGTTTTCCGTCTTTCTTTTTAACGGCATGTTGTTGTAATGGTGTTTTATAATCTGCCGTAAAGGAGAGGGCGCCGGCCTCGTCTGCCGTCAGGCGAACGATGATCACTTGATCCGTAAAAGAAGCAAATATTTCGCGTGTATAGGTCACTTCTCCTACTTTGTAGCGCGTCGTGGCGATTGCGTTTTCGATATTCAGGTCGCGGTAATAATCCGTATACCGGTCATGCCCGTCGAAATGAAGCATCAGGCTTCCGATGGTCTGGTAAGGCATACCGTTCTGCGGCGTCATAAACTCGTTATCAATCAT
>JAIRKN010000165.1 GCA_031260095.1 Tannerella sp.
TTCGTAGCCCTGGCGCTTTTCTTTTTCGCGTTTACGACGATTATGAGTTACTATTTTCAGGCCGAAACAAATGTATACTTCCTGCTCCGTAAGAAGAAGACGAATCTTTACGCCGTAAACCTGCTCCGGCTATCAATGCTCGCCGTCATTTATTTCACGGCGGTTAACGAGATGACCCTGGCATGGGATATGGCCGATGTGGGCGTCGGATTAATGGCCTGGTTCAATATGATCGCGATCCTGCTGTTGCAGTCGATAGCCCTCAGAACGTTCAGCGATTACGAATCGCAACTGAAGTCCGGAATCCGGCAACCTGCGTTTCGCCCCGCATCGCTAAACATCCGTAAAACAAAGGAATGGGGCGACACGGAAAACCCTACGCCTGTGAAAAAAGTAATTATTATCGGGGCGACGTCCGGCATTGGCCGCGAGGTCGCATTGCGTATGTTGGAAAGGGGCTGGGAGCTTGGCGTGGCCGGTCGCCGCGAAGAGGCGCTGGAGGATTTGCGGAAAAGCGATCCCGCACATGTCATCACGTATCCCATTGACATAACGAAGGAGGACGCCGCAGAAAGACTGACGTCCCTGATCCGGCAAAGGGGAGGCATGGATCTGTTTTTTCTGGCTTCGGGGACGGGATGCCGGACGCTCTCGCCGGATGAAGAGCAGGAAGTGCGGACGGCAGAAACGAATGTGACCGGATTTATTCGTATGGTCGTTGCCGCGTACCGCTATTTCGAATCGACCGGCGGAGGACATATCGCCGTCATCAGTTCGATCGCCGGGACAAAAGGATTAGGCGCCGCCGCATCGTATTCGGCAACAAAGAGATTTCAAAATACCTATATTGATGCACTGGCACAACTCTCGCGACGGAAAAACATACCGCTCCGCTTCACCGATATCCGCCCCGGATTTGTCGATACGCCGCTGCTCGATAGCGACGAGCATACGTATCCGATGCTGATGCGTGCCGATAAGGTGTCCGGAATCATCATGCGCGCTCTTGATAAAAAGAAGCGCGTCGTAATCATTGATTGGCGTTACCGCGCACTTGTTTTCTTCTGGAAATGTATTCCTCAATGCCTCTGGGAGAGGATGAACATTTAAGACCCGGCAATATGATCTTTTGATAACTGTCAACTTGCGGATTTACACCGCGCGCGGTGCACCTCCCGTCATCGCCTCCCCTCCCCTCCCCCGTCACCAGCGCTCTGCATGAATCCGGATTGCTTCACTACGTTCATAATGACGGGTACAGGCGGGTTCGCTGGTGACGAAGGGCGTGCCTTGCAGTGGTAGGGGTATTCATCAATTGTTTGCCGGTTGATGATCTGTTGTCATCTGTTCGGTGAACTTTCCGAGTTTTAGATACTTTTCATATATGGAACGGTATATTTTCGCGTTTTTTTCGTTTGGAATGTATTCCTTGTCAAAGCCGGAGGTCATGGCTTTTTGTGCATCCTCTACTTTATCGTATATGCCGGCGGCGGTAGCGGCAAACATCGCTGCACCCAACGCACATGCCTGGTCTGTTTTGCATACCTTGATCGGCATATTCAATACATCGCTTAATGTTTGCATGACGAACGGCGATTTTAACGCAATGCCACCGGTACCGATTACATTATCAATGCGAATACCTTCGCTGATGAAACGTTCTACGATGGCACGAGAGCCGAATGCCGTCGCTTCAACCAGCGCCCGGAAGATGTGCGGCGCCGTGCTTCCCAGCGTAAGTCCGTCGATCGTTCCCGTAAGCAACTGATTGGCGTCCGGGGTACGCCGTCCGTTCATCCAGTCGGTAGCAATGACAGCGCTTTCGCTGACCGGTATCTTTTCCGCTTCTTTTGTGAGCGCAGGAATGATCCTGTCCGTTATTTCTTCCATAAGACGCGCTTTTGTCGCCTCATCTACAAGGGTTGTTCCGGATAAAATATTTTTCAACGGGAACTCAAGTACGCGCTTGAACCATGCATAAATATCCCCGAAGCCCGATTGTCCGGCTTCCAGTCCGATCATTCCGGGGATGACGGAGCCGTCTACCTGTCCGCATATTCCGGGAATAAGCCGCCGGCCGGTCTCTTCATAGCCGGCAACCATCACATCACAGGTAGAGGTGCCGATGATACGGACCAGCGTATGCGGAGTGATGCCGGCACCTACAGCACCCATGTGGCAATCAAATGCACCTCCGGCAACAATAACACCGGTGGAGAGGCCAAGTCGTGAAGCCCATTCCGGCGACAGTGTTCCTACCGGTTTGTCGGCTGTCTCCGTTTTTTCGAACAGACGGTCGCGAAACCCTTTCAGCAACGGATCCAGCGCTGTCAGAAATTCTTCGCCGGGTAATCCTCCCCAGCTTTCGTGCCACATGGCTTTATGCCCGTTGGCACACCGACTGCGTATGATGTCTTTTGAGGATTTTACTCCCGTTATCAAGGCCGGCAACCATTCGCAATATTCGACAATAGAACAGGCTTTCTCACGGACAGCCTTGTCTTCGCGCAAGACATGCAGCGCTTTTGACCAAAACCATTCCGAAGAGTAGATTCCCCCTTCGTAAGATGAATAGTCAGTATCCCATGTTTTGCACAGTTTGTTTATTTCGGCGGCTTCTTTAACCGCCGTGTGGTCTTTCCACAGGATAAACATGGCATTCGGATTGTCTGCCAATCCGGGCAATAAGGCGAGGGGAGTTCCCGTAGCGTCGGTAAAGGCCGGCGTACTGCCTGTTGTATCAAATGCCATACCCAACACCTGTCCGGCCGTTCCCGGAGGACACTGGGATAAGGCGTCTTTGACAGAAGCTTCCAGTACGTCAATATAATCCTGCGGATGCTGACGATATTGATTGATAGACGGATTACAGTATTTTCCTTCCGACCAGCGCGGATAATTCTTCACCGATGAAGCGATGATTTCGCCATTTTCCGCATTCACAACCAGTGCGCGGGCAGAATCGCTTCCATAATCAAGTCCAATTACATATTTCATAATCTTAATAGTTTTTTAGTAGTGGTTAATTATTGTAACGCTTTGTTGAGCATATAATAGATTTCGTTCATCCGCATTTCCTTTTTAAATGCCTGCAAGGTCGTATGTTCGTCGATAACCAGCAATTCGATCCCGGCGATTTCGGCATAATCTTCCAGATATTCTACCGTGAGGTCGTAGGAGAAGCTTGTGTGGTGCGTACCTCCGGCAAGTATCCAGGCGCTTGCTCCCGTTTCAAAGTTCGGACGCGGAATCCACAATGCGGAGGCAACGGGTAACTGGGGCAACGGTTTCGGTTTGATACAATCCACTTTGTTCACAATCATACGGAAACGGTTCCCCATATCTACAATCGTCGCAGCGATCCCCGGACCTGTTTTACTCGTGAATATAAGGCGCGCCGGATCATTCTTACCTCCGATGCCGAGAGCGAATACGTCCATCTTCGGTTTCTTTTCCGCAGCGATGAGTGGGCAAACTTCCAGCATGTGCGCCTGCAAAATAGAACTTTTCTCTTCGGCAAAGTTCAATGTATAATCTTCCAGGAAAGAACATCCTTTCGGCAGGCCCTGGCTCATAAACCACATCGTACGATACAGGGCCGCCGTTTTCCAGTCGCCTTCGGCTCCGAATCCAAACCCTTCCGCCATTAATCGTTGGGAAGCCAGTCCCGGAATCTGATCTATATTCTCCAGATCGTCGAAGTTCGTTGTGAAAGCTTTCGCTCCTTTGGCGTTTAATAATTTGCGCAATGCGATTTCTATGCGCGCTGCTTTTTCCACCTGTCCGCGCTTTTTCCCTCCGGCCTTACATGCAGGCGAGAATAGATATTGACTTTCATATTCTTTCATCAAGTTTGAAACCTCTGTCTTCGTAACCTTTTCCTGTATGGCCGCTAACTCTGCTACCGGGCAGTAGTCCACATGATAGCCCAGACGCATCTCGGCCTCCACTTTATCTCCGTCTGTCACGGCCACATTATTCATCTGGTCTCCGAAGCGCAGGATGAGCAGATCCTGCGAATCGGCCCACGCCGCCGCTACACGCATCCATACGGATATTTTTTCCTGTGTGCCTTTGTCGTCCCAATAACCTGCGACAATTTTGCGCGGTTTGCGCATACGTGCCGTGATATGACCAAATTCACGGTCTCCGTGAGCCGATTGATTCAGATTCATGAAATCCATATCCATTGTATCCCAGGGAATTTCCCGGTTGAATTGTGTATGAAAATGCAATAACGGCTTGCGAAATTCCTGTAATCCGTGGATCCACATTTTGGCGGGCGAAAATGTATGCATCCAGGTGATAACGCCAATACATGTATCGTCGTCATTCGCTTTCTTAAATGTGCCGGTCACTTCTTTAGAAGAATTTACCGTTCCCTTGTATACAACTTTCACCGGTAGACGCCCGGATTTGTTAAGTCCTTTTACCATTTCAATCGAGTGGCTGTCTACCGCTTTTACCGCGTCGCCACCATACAGAAGCTGTGCTCCCGTAATAAACCATACTTCAAATTTTTCAAATGCTTTCATATCTTTTTTAATTTATATTTCGATGCGCTACTGGCCGTAATATGCACCCGGCCCATGTTTCCTGCCGAAATGTTTCTCGATAAGCAGCGGATTCATTGTCAGCTTGGGATTGATCCCGAACGCAAGGTAAGCCATTTTGGCAATCTGTTCCATTACCACGGCATGGCGAACTGCGTCATGCGCCTCTTTTCCCCATGAAAACGGGCCGTGGTTTTTAACCAGAACGCCGGGGGTGTGTACCGGATTAAGTCCTTCGAAACGTTGTTTGATAACATTGCCCGTCTCAAGTTCATAAGCGCCTTTTATTGCTGCTTCGGTCATATCTGCCGTACAGGGTATAGCGTCATGAAAATAATCGGCATGTGTCGTGCCGATATTCGGTATATTACACCCGGCTTGCGCCCATGCCGTTGCGTAGGTGGAATGTGTATGTGCGATACCTCCTATTTCCGGGAATGCCTGATATAACACAACGTGGGTCGGGGTGTCGGACGATGGTTTTAACCGGCCTTCCACAACGGTACCGTCAAGATCGGTTACCACCATATCCTCCGCTTTCATCCGGTCATAAGATACGCCGCTCGGCTTAATCACGACAAGTCCCGAAGGACGGTCTATCGCCGATACATTTCCCCATGTGAACAGAACTAATCCGTGTTTTACCAAATCAAGGTTTGCACGGAAAACCTCTTCTTTTAAAGTTTCTAACATCTTTTTTTCATTAATACGTTTTACGAATCCGGTTTTTTCCAAATATTCTCCGTCGACCGTTCAGATCTTGAATTTTTTCGTTTTCAGGTACGCATCATTGTTCATCCTGTAAAGACGAGCGCCGCGTTTTGAACTGCTTTTATCTATTTCGTCCGTCATTTCAATGAAATCCATTTCTGCAACACGCTTATGGAAGTTTCTTTTATCCATCGTTTCGCCGTATATCGCTTCATACAATGTCTGTAATTGTGTCAGGGTAAACAGCTTCGGCAGAAGGTTGAATCCTATGGGCTTATAGCTTGCTTTCTGTTTCATCCGGGTACGGGCTTTGTCAACCATCTCCCTGTGATCGAAGATGAGGCCGGGAAGGTTGTTTATATCGGTCCAGAATGCGTTATAACTCTGTACCGACTCCTTGTCGTAATCATCTATGTTGATCAAGGCGTAATAAGCGATTGATATCACCCTTTCACCGGGATCCCGTTCAATATCGCCGAATGCTCCGACCTGTTCCATGTAGACCCTGTCTAATCCGGTAAGTTCCTTCAATACGCGCTTGGCTGCCTCGTCCACACTTTCATCCTTTTGCACGAATCCTCCCATTAAGGACCATTTTCCTTTGGAAGGCTCAAATTTTCGTTTTAGCAACAGGAGGTTCAGGTTGCCTTTGTTGAATCCGAAGATGATGCAGTCTACGGCAACATAAAACTTCGGGTATTCGCGATAAAAATTACGTTTAAGCATGAGGTTGATCTCTTTATTTACCAAAAGTATATATAAAAGGCGGCGGTTATGCCCAGAATTATACATGAATGTATGATGTCCCAGTGATTCCAACTGACGCGCGTTTCGGCAAGCTGTTCTTTTGTCGAAGTGCCGAATACGAGTCCCTGTATTTTTTCTTTTGACGGCGCTTCTGTTAATAAACTTACGACAATAACGACAAGTATACAGAACAGGAACATCCACCCGCAGAAGAATAACCAGTTCACATCATAAAAAATGTATTTGAAAATGTGATCGCCTGCCGAAACGGTCGAGCTATAATATATTTTAGCGCCTAAACGGGTCAGACCGATCACCAGGCCGGCTATCAAGCCCCACATACCGCCCTTGGCGCTTGCCCGTTTCCATGTGATACCAAGCAGAAAAGCCGCTGCAATTCCGGGGGCAAGTACGGATTGAACGTCTTGCAGATACGCATATAATACATCCCCGACACTGCGCATGATAGGGATCCAGAGTATTCCTGATATGACGATCACTACGGTTGCCACCTGACCGATAATGACTAACTTTTTCTCCGGCGTATCGGGCTTGAATCGTTTATAAAAATCAATGGTAAACAACATGGCGGAGGAATTGAATAGCGAAGCTAATGAACTCATCAATGCAGCCAGTATACCACAAACGACCAAACCCTTCACTCCGGCAGGAAGCAGTTTGGCGACCAGGACGGGGAAGGCGGCGTCTGCATTATGAACGCCGTTTTCCATTAATGGCAGAAAGTTGCCGGTCTTTTGATGAAGGGCAAAAGCAATCATTCCGGGGATTAAGAATAAAAATACGGGGAGTAATTTCAGGTAGGCCCCGAATATGGTGCCCCGGCGCGATTCCTTCTGGTTTTTTCCGGAAAGTACACGTTGGACGATAAATTGATCGGTGCACCAGTACCAGAATCCGATGATTGCAGATCCTGTGAGTGCTCCCAGCCAGGGGAAGTTCGGATCCCCGTTGTTCCGTATCAGGTTGGTCATCGAATCGCCATACCCATTTACCGTAGTAGCGCCGGCGATCCGTATCATCTCATCCCAGCCGCCAAGTTCTTTCAATCCGAGTACAAGTATGATGAGCGAGCCAAGTAAGAGGATAGGGGTCTGGAGTACCGAAGTGTAAAGCACGGACTTCATACCGCCTGTCACTGTATACAAGGCAGTAATTAATACTAATCCGATAGCGGCGATCCAGAAAAAATCAATCCCCCATAATTCTTTAATTCCGAATACCTGCTGAAACACTAATCCTCCCGCATATACCGTAACGGCCACTTTGGTCAGTACGTAACTTATTAACGAAATGACAGATAAGATAGTTCTGGATTGGGGATTGTAACGGCGCTCCAGAAATTCCGGCATCGTATAAACCATACTTCGCGAATAAAAGGGAACGAAGACCCATCCCAAAAGAAGGATCGTCCACCCCTGTATCTCCCAGTGCGCCATAGCCATTCCGCTTGAAGCGCCGGCGCCCGCCAGTCCGATTAAGTGTTCCGAGCCGATATTCGAAGCAAAGATAGATGCGCCTATGGCAATCCATGTAGCATCCCGGCTTCCGAGAAAATAATCTGCAGAATTATTCTGCTTTTGCCTCATAACCCATACAATAATTCCGATCAATGCAAGGGAAAATAGTCCAATTACAATCCAATCTAATGTTTCCACAGTACCTTTTTTTTATGAATAAATAGTGATGTTTGAATTTGAGTGTAAAAATAACACTTAATTGCATGAAGTGTTTCTCTAATTTATATGTTGTACAACATATAAAAAAATCCGTCCCATCATTGTGAACCCGCAAAGTGAAGCAATCCGGGTTCGTGCAAGCTACTAGATTGCTTCGAGCTTCGCCTCGCAGTAACGGAAACAGGAGCGATGAGAAGGTGGTGGCAGTCAGAAAAAGAGTGGATCGGCCTCGTGCGGTAAGCGTTAAGCAACAGAGGGCGGCGTAAAAAAACGATGCTGTTTGAGCGTAGCGAGATCCATAGATTTTAGCCGACCGGAGCCGCCGGCCATGCTTTGACGAGGGCTGAAACCCAGTGGACGACTGACCTTGTTGCAAAATACGGATGCAAGGTATAAAAGTTATTTTTAGACAAAACATAAATAGCTGTATTCGGATGGCTTTGAAATATTGGTATACACGCAAAAAACAGTATCTTTGTCGAACAATAAATATTTTTCAGCGATGAGATACTTTAATATAGCAGGGCCGTGTAATAGTACGGACCATTACATGATAGATTCTGCCACCCGTCTGCACGGCGTGGAACAATTGATAGACAGTAAACAGTATTTTGTAATTCATGCCGCGCGGCAGAGCGGGAAAACAACCTATTTACAGGATTTGGCCAGGAGACTTAACGCAGGTGGAAAATACTATGCGTTGTACTGCTCGCTGGAAAGTGTTCAAGGTGTGATTGAGCCGGAAAAGGGAATACCCGAAATTGTTGATAAACTTAAAAGTCTGCTTCGGTTTTCGAATATTCCTCATAAGACAGAATTTGCCGAAAATGCGAATTACAGGAACTTCACAGGGGTTTTGAATACAGAGCTTACCTTGTTTTGTATACTACAGGACAAGCCTCTGGTGATTTTATTCGACGAGGTGGATTGTTTGAGCGAAGGGACTTTGATTTCTTTCTTGCGGCAATTGCGGAATGGCTATAACGACCGCAGTATTACGCCTTTTGTTCACTCAGTAGCATTAGTCGGTATGCGCAACATTCGCGACTACAAGGCCCGGATTCGTCCCGACAGCGAAACGATGGGCAGCGCAAGCCCGTTTAATATCGTTACCAAGTCGTTAACTTTGCAGAATTTCACTAAAGAAGAAATTGTGCAGTTGTACAAACAACATACGG
>JAIRKN010000166.1 GCA_031260095.1 Tannerella sp.
TCCTCAACAGCCGGCAAACCGATACTGGGACAAATTAATGCCAATGAGTTGACGGATATTCTGATCATAGTCGTCCGTTATTTCGGCGGTGTCGAACTTGGAACAAGCGGACTGATCACAGCATATCGTACGTCCGCCGCCGAAGCAATTGCCGCTTCCGAAATAGAAGAACGTACGGTCGACAGCGAACTGACGGTTGTCTTCGAATATCCCTGTCTTAACGGCATCATGCGAGTCGTAAAGGAAGAACAGCCGGAAATCGTGTCCCAAAAGTTTGAGATGACCTGCGAGATGACGTTACGTATACGTAAAAATCTTTTCGAACAACTCAAAAACCGTATCCTGAAAGTCGAAACCGCATATCTGAAAGAATAAGTCATAAGTCATAAGTTGTAAGTCGTAAGTTGTAAGTGACTTTCGACTTTCGACTTATGACTATTACAGTGTATGATACTTTTTATCCGGGACTGACGCATCCTAATTAGTAATTTGTAGAAGGAGAGCAGGCCGGTTTGATTAAAAAAATAAAATGCGTATCTTTACAGCCTTAATAAGCCTAAAAGCTGTTGAATATGGATAAAATACTTTTTTCAGGAAAAATGAAGCTTGCTGATTTGATTTCAGCTAATCATAATCTCATTCTTATGCTCCCACGTTTCGGGATACCCTTTGGTTTTGGTGATAAGAGTGTAGCGGAAGTATGTACGAAATACAATATACCGGCAGATTTCTTTTTGCTTATATGTAATGTTTATTCTTTTGATTCCTATATTCCGGATGGAAAGAAAGTGGTATCGACGGATATGCGTCGACTGATCCCCTATCTGATGGCGTCCCACAATTATTATCTTAAAGAAAGATTGCCTCATATCGAACAGCATCTGAACCGTATCGCGGATCACATGGATGAAAAGTATGGTACGGTATTAAGACGATTTTTTGCGGGATATAAGAACGAAGTATCCGAACATTTTCTTTATGAAGAAGAAACGGTTTTCCCATACATAGAAGATCTGGTAGCAAATCAACCCTGCGGAACGTATCGTATACATGATTTTGAAAAAGCGCATAATGATATTGAAGATAAACTGAATGACCTGATGCAGATTATCTTCAAATATTTACCGGGGAATGTGCCTCAGGGAGATTCGATCGGAGTCGTGTTCGATATATTCCAGCTTTCTTCCGATCTTCACAAACATTCACTGATCGAAGAAAAGGTGCTTGTTCCTTATGTGAAACTGTTAGAGAAAAGGTTGATATGAATAGCCGGAAGAAAGTACTGATCGTAGAACCATCGTGGATTATAGCAGAAGGATTGGTTAAAATACTTGGAGAGGCTCCATCCCTGGAAGTTTTATCTCCTTTACATGAGGCAGAGTGCCTGAACGGTCGTCTTGTCGCGGGAAAGCCGGATATTCTGCTGTTGAATCCTACCTTGTTACCACTTGCCAAACGCTTTGCATCGAGTAATCTAATGCAAGAGTATCCCCAGATGGCGATTATTGCACTGGTCTACCAGTATGTCGAACCTGCGGTGCTTCGCCTGTATCACGGGATCGTTGATATTCGCGAGGAGCGGGAACATATCTGTGAGATTTTGTTGGAATGTTCTTCTTCCCTGACAGCCGCCGACATTTCCGAAGAGAATAACTATGAACTTACAAAACGTGAAACGGACGTTCTGGTGCTGATTGCGAAGGGATTTATGAGTAAGGAGATTGCCGACAGATTGAATATCTCTATCCATACGGTGATATCGCATCGTAAAAATATTACCCGCAAAACAAACATAAAGTCAGTAGCCGGCCTGGCTATGTATGCGCTGATGAATAACCTGATAGAAGAGGGGGCGCTTTAATTTTTGACATGATTCACGATTTCGGTTGCATGGAAGGGGAACTCCGGATATTCGTATAACTTGAATTTCGGTTCCGTCATGCCTTCGGTATATTCCCAGATAGACTGATAGGTTTTGATATCTTCTCCCAGATCTTCCAATTGCTTCAGGTAAGCGAGTATGGATTTGTTTTCCGTGATGTAAATCTTACCGGATTCTTTTATGACGGGACTGTGGCGGCGGGTCGTATCGTGATCAAAGCATAAAATCCTTTTGCCTTCGTTGGTTATTCCGATCAGCCGGAAGGTCATACTCTTGCCGATCCCGGGCAGGTTAAGTACGCTACGGTCGGTAGCGATGAACGGGCGCTTTTTATTTTGAAGGAAGAGGTTTACTTCTTTTATGTACGGAATGTGGTTCCGAAGGATTTCAACAAACTCTTTCTGTTCCTCCCCGTTTAATAATCCGTAAAATTTTTCTTCCGTTCTTTCTTGCATGGAGCGTGCAATGGGAACATACACGGCGTAATTTTCATGAAATCCCTTGACCGAGAAAGTATAATAGGGGACAACGCCATTGCTTATAAGTGTTTTTCGTAGTGCGACGGTGTGTCCGCGCCGCGATGCGGCAACATTATAGACCAACTGATTGGTTACAATCCAGCCGGCCGATACAATACGCTTTATCGCCTCTCTTGATTCCTTCGTCATTTCGAGTGGCGTCTGGTAATGTGTTTGCACAATCAACTGGGTGATTCCTATTTTGGACGCTTTTTCCCTAAATTCCCTTAGTATGGAAATCAGTTCATCGTCGACACGCATCGGAAGATATACCGGCAGGCGTGTTCCCAACCGGATTCGTTGTATTTCGGCAAATTTTTCGCCGTCGGGACGATTTTCATTCGCTTTCTTTTTCTGCAGTGCCATTTTATATATCGCGTCGAATAGATTGCGCAAAGTGGCATTCCGGCTCATCAGAGCGTCGCCTCCCGTAGTGAGAATATCTCTCAATTGCGTGTCTTCCTCGAAGTAAACCATTAGTTTTTTCAACTTCATGGGCCATGACTCTTTGGGGTAGAGTTCTTTGAGATTGAAGTTCAGCCGTTGACTCTGGAAATCGTACATTCGCTGGCAAGATGCACATAGTCCGCCGCATGAGCGTCCGGCTGAGTCGGGGATCAGGATGGCGACTTCGGGATACCGGCGGTGGATATTCTGTCCTTCGGGCAGTATCCAGCCGGCTGCGTTGGCCTTCCCGGCTTCCACTTCATCTTCTTTTTCCCATGCCTTTATCTCGCCGAATGTTTCGACCAGTTCTTTTGAATAAAGGATGTAAGAGCGTATGGCTTTATCATCATAACCGCTCCCCGTAACGTCTAATAAGGACGCATAATATGGAGTGACAAAGAATGGAATATTCTTTTTTCTAGCACTACGTAAAACCTGCATTGTTTCTTCGGAGAGCGTCTTGTCCAGATAAAAATTAAGTTCTTCGGGATTTTTAATGGCCATATACAGATGAAAGCGATGATGGTTCCACCATTCGTTCACCAGTCTTTGCTTTTCTTCGAAACTCCAGAACTGGGGAAGATAATAGGGCGTATTCACAGAAAGTCGCCTTCCGAGACGCTGTATAAGTTTGCCGGTGATGCGTTGCTTGTTGGCTTCCCGAACCTGTTGTATATGGGGGTTAAGCCCGGAAGTCCATTGTCTGGCCCATTGTATGACTTTTGTTTCGGTAATGGGTTTGTCTTGCCTGTTGTCCCGGATATTCCGAAAAACAAAATACAGATCGGTAAGCAGGTCTGTGCTGACGGGGTTTGTCGTGGAATCCGTCGGGCGGTCTGATTCGACCTCCGCACCTATTGTCGCGGAATCCGACGGGCCTGCCTGACGGGGACTTTCACCGGCGCAGGTTTCTCCGCGCAGGAAAGCATATAACAGTCCGAATGTTCTGACGGCACCTCCTTTCCTGTCGAGAAGTCGGTGACGGTTTTTCCGTCATAGCGGATCAATTCCCGAACCGTATCGTATGGGAACAGCGCGGTGAGTCTCTGTTTAAAGTCGGCCACGGAAACGGTTTCCATTGCGGCCTGACAAATTTGTGGGAAGTCTGTGGCAAATAGATTCTTCAAGTCTTTTAATGTCCAATAAATATAAAGTTTGTTCATAACATAAATAATTTTACACGTCATATCATGATGATAATGCCTAAACAGAATATACCCCCCCTAAACCCTTAATGCCGGATATGAAATATCGGGATTCCTGCAAAAATAGGAAATATTTGTGTGATATCCAAATATATTTGTTCTTCCTCCAGGGCAAACGCACCAGAAATAGCTGGAAAAAGAAAAAAAGCCTATCTTTATCTTCCATAAAAATAATTGTTGAATATGGTTTGGAAAAAATATCTAATGAAAAAACGATTACAATTAGTCTAAAAGATTTTAGGTGGTGATATAAAAAGTATGCTGTCATAAAAAAGTGGCAATCAGGAATAAAAGTTGTATTTTTGCAAAATGAAAATAACAATCATACTCCATTGTCCCGATTGCCAAAGCAC
>JAIRKN010000211.1 GCA_031260095.1 Tannerella sp.
ACAGTATCATATTTTTGTTCCGGAATTGTCTTTGTGATATCTACGTTATATTCGTCCTTTGCTTTTTGAATATCAACATGAGGATCGCAAATAGTGATATTCTTCGTATATTCCAGCAATGTTGTGTAGATGTCGATAACTTTGGTATTGCGGATATCCGGACAATTTTCTTTGAATGTGAATCCTAAAATCAAAATATTGGCGTCTTTAATGAGGATACCCTTTTTATTCATTAGCTTAATCACCTGGTTCGCAACATAATCACCCATGCCGTCGTTTAAGCGGCGGGCGGCGGACATGATACGGGGGAGAACGCCGTAGACCTGAGCTTTTTGGATCAGGTAATAAGGGTCTACACTGATGCAGTGGCCGCCAACCAAGCCGGGGGACATCTTGATGAAATTCCATTTGGTGGAGGCGGCTTCGATGACGTCGCAGGTATCGATATTCATTGCATTGAATATCCTGGCTAATTCGTTCATGAAAGCAATGTTGACGTCGCGTTGCGCGTTTTCGACGATCTTGGATGCTTCGGCAACTTTGATCGATGGGGCCTTGTAAGTGCCATTGATGAGTACCGAGTTATACAGACGATCAATGAAGTCGGCAGCTTCGGGAGTAGATCCGGAAGTTACCTTTTTTATCTTTTCTATCGTATGTTCCTTGTCGCCGGGGTTTACACGTTCGGGCGAATAGCCGGCATAGAAATCTTTATTCAGTTTAAGCCCCGACATTTTTTCGATAACAGGTATACATTCTTCTTCCGTAACACCAGGATATACAGTAGATTCATAGACTACATAATCGCCTTTTGCAATGACTTTCCCAACGGTTTCACTTGCATTTATCAATGGACGGAGGTCAGGACGATTATCTATATTGACCGGGGTAGGGACGGCCACGATGTAGAAATTACAATCGCGAATATGAGCCGGATCTGTCGTACACAGGAACCCGTTTGTCAACGCTTCCCGCATCATCTCATCGGAAACTTCGCGCGTGTGATCGTGTCCCGACATAAGTTCATCGACGCGCGTTTCATTAATATCAAAACCTGTCGTCGAATATTTAGTAGAGAATAACCGTGCCAGAGGCAATCCTACATATCCTAAACCGATAACGCAGATTTTAGTGATCCCATTCATTCAACTCGTCATTATGTGTAATCATTTATGTGTAATTCGGATATTTATAAACATATCGAAACGGCAGTTTCCGAACCCGACATTTCGATTGCAAAAATACACAATTATTTTTGTTTTGCCAAAGTTTTTGCAGGGCAACCGCACGAAAATTAAGTAATCAGTTTATTGAGATATTCCAAGTCGTATGCTGCCTTTAGCCTTCGTTTCTTCAAACTTAGCTTATCGGATTGTTTCCTGATAATTTGCAAGGATAGCTATCCTCTCCATCGACGGCGCGTATTTATGCGACACGCTGGAAGACATCGACCGAGAACTGACGCAGGCCATGTCCTTGCGGACTTTATTCTGATTTCAAAACTATTTGTAATATAGAAAGATAAGTAATTATTTCAGTCTTATGGGGTACGATTTGGGGCTTGTTTAAGGTACCTTGTTTGTCCGCCACTGTCTTGCCTTTGTCTGCATAAAACTCAATGGCAAAAGTATGATGTTTTTCCGAAAAAACAAACTTTTTTAACAACAATTCGCAGATTCAAGTAGTAAATGCAACTACTGTTTTCTTTGTGCTATAAGTATTTTAAGCTGCAATTTATATTGTCAAAACGATAATAAATCTTTGATTTATTTCCCATTTTAACAACACATCATCAGTATCACATTGTTTATTTATTTTCAATTCTTTATTAGTGTAAAGTTGCATTTACTAATTGAAATTACCTCCCACTGAACGAATCCATTTTTCTATGAGGCACTTACAACAACGCTCGTAATCCTCCGTACAGGTTTTAAAACTTACGCACTGTTTGCCATCTACCGATACGAATATATCCCGAGAACCGATGTCGATCCCTGCATCATGAGGGTTGACCACAACAAAATCAATACTTTCTTCTGTTTCCATTTTTTGAATTTTATATGAAAACCCCGACTTCTCCAAACACATGTGAAATGAAAAAAGTTTTTTACAGAGGAACGCTACGGCATTTTCCCTTGTTTATTTGAAAAATATCAGGTCTCGCAATGACAGATACATGCCTTCGCTGGTGACGAAGGCGTAGCCTGAAGCAATCCGGACTGACTTCACAAAGTTATGTACAGTATAAATCCGGGGATAACGCGCCTGAAAAAGTAAATCCGGACATTTGTTGCCGGTAAGGAACTTTTTTTATTTGACGATGGAGATGATGTTGTCTTTTAAAATGATCTGTTCATTGTGATCCAGCAGGAAACGGATGACTTGTATGTTTTTTTTTTCGTCTAAGGGTAGTTCTCTGGCCAGTATGTTTATACTCTCGGAAGTGTTTTTTTCAAGACGTTGCAGTAACGTGTCCCTTACTTTATTGAACTCCCAGTTTTTCAATCCTGACTGGTTTTTACGTAGGCAGATATCGCAGATCCGGCAATTTTCATCTGATTTCTCGCCAAAATAAAGTAGCAGCATACGTGTACGGCAAAATTGGATTCCGGTAATATATTCGATTACTTTGCCGATCCTTTTTTCCGTACGTTTCCTGCGATCTTCGAATATACTACGGGGGATTGTGACGTGCCGTACTTCTTCCCTGTTGCGTATAAAAATAACCTGTGGCAGCTTTTTGTGTGGTATATAGTTTATTACACGTGTTTTAGACAGGATCATCAGGGAGTTGTAGACAGCTTCCCGCGTTGATTGAACACGCGTCGCAATCAACGATTCGTCAATAAAAGCGTAATCGGCGAATAAGCCGGTGTAAGAACGTAGTATGACCTGAATGATGTCGTCGGATAATTTGTCGAAGTTCATTTTATATAGTTCATCACGGT
>JAIRKN010000175.1 GCA_031260095.1 Tannerella sp.
GGTCCGGACAGAAGCGTCTGAACAATGCCGACGAGGATGCAGGCGTTATGAAAGCAGGAAAATAGCCTTCTTTCTTATCCCTAACTCAGGTTAATAGCTGCTATTTCCTACAAAAAGCCAGTTTAGGTATAGTATAAATCATCATTTAATAATAATGATTTTTGGCGGATCTGCAAGGACAAATGACGACATGACGTTTCATGAATGGACGTCGCCGAGCCGGTATAAAAGGGGGCGGTTTCTCTTCTTAAACAATACCTGAGAATCCCATGAATGCCATGGCGAGTAGCCCTGCGGTTATAAGGGCGATGGGTACTCCTTGCATTGTCGCAGGTATTTTTGTCCGTGCGAGTTGTTCGCGGATCCCGGCGAAGATGATGAGGGCGAGAGCGAAACCGATCGCTGTTGATACGGCGTAAACGACGGATTGTATCAGGTTATATTCTTTTTGTATCACAAGAATAGCTACTCCGAGAATGGCGCAGTTCGTCGTGATAAGAGGCAGGAATACGCCCAGCGCCTGATATAGTGGGGGAGATACTTTTTTAAGGATGATTTCCACCATTTGTACCAATGACGCGATGATGAGGATAAATACGATCGTCTGGAGGTATTCGAGGCCAAAGGCATCCAGTACGTACTTTTGTATGAGGAATGTTACGATCGTGGCGATGGTCAGGACGAAGGTAACGGCCATACCCATTCCAAGCGCAGTGTCTACTTTTTTAGAAACGCCGAGGAAAGGACAAATGCCCAGGAACTGTGACAGAACGATGTTATTTACAAAAACAGCCGCGATAAATATGATAATGTATTCCATAATGGTTAATTTTTTTTGATGATTTTATTCACGATTGCGATCAGATATCCGAGAACGATGAATGCGCCGGGTACAAGAATGAATAGTAATGCTCCGTAATCTTCGGGAAAGACGGTCCGCCCGAATACTTTGCCCGTACCGAGTAATTCACGTATGAAGCCGAGTGATGTCAATGCGATTGTAAATCCCAACCCTATGCCGGCTCCGTCTAATCCGGAGGCGATTATGCCGTTTTTTGCCGCAAAAGATTCCGCCCGTCCGAGGACAATGCAGTTTACGACAATAAGCGGGATGAAGAGGCCGAGACTTTTGTACAGGTCAGGTGTATACGCCTGCATACACATCTGCAGGATTGTTACGAAAGAAGCGATGACAACGATATAGGCCGGAATGCGCACCTGATCGGGCGTCAGATTTTTTATCGCTGAAATGGCCATGTTTGAGCAGATCAATACGAATGCCGTAGCAAGTCCCATGCTCATTCCGTTGATAGCGGACGAGGTGGTTGCAAGGGTAGGACACATGCCTAATAACAGGACGAATACCGGATTTTCGTCTATAATGCCGTTTTTGATGATCTTTAAATATTTCATATCCGTTCAATATTTTATATTAAATAGTTGACAACCGAATTTTGTTTCATTTCGTGGAGTGATTTTCAGTTGCTTTGTTTTCGGTATCCGTTCCGGTAGCGCTGCTTGTTGCATCAGCGTCAACCGAGCCGGTTGCTCCGCTTGTGGCGTCCGTATTACCGGAGTATGCGGAATATGCCAGGTTGATTGCATCCAGAAAAGCACGTGAAGAGATGGTTGCCGCAGTGATAGCGTCAACATCACCTCCGTCATTAGCCACCTTTAATCCACCCTTTTTCAGATTCCGTCCGATGATATTCCGGCGATTTTTGTCTTGACGAAACCATTCTTCCATTTTGGATCCGAGGCCGGGTGTTTCATTATGTTCCAGTACCGAATAATTGAGCAGTTTGCCCTCCGTATCAAATCCCACCATTACCCGGATGATTCCGCTAAAGCCTTTTTTGGTATAGCTCTCCACAGCACATCCGACCGGTTGCCCTTCCTTTTTTGCCGGATAGATAATGAGCGAATCTCCCTCCGTAACAGCCGCTTTATACTGCTCTTCCATCGGATTATTATCAAATCCGGGCGTTACATTCTTTATGGCGTTTTGTAATTCGGCCGCTTTGGATCGTGCGATAGCGTCTGCCGTATATTTGTTGGCAGCAGATAAGGCAATGCCGGCAACAAGACAGATAACGGTCAGTGACAGTAAGATATTGGGTAATGTCGATTTCAGTTTTTCCATCTTATTTTCCTCCGAAATGTTTGGGTTTGATATACGTGTTGATAAGCGGGGTCAGAGCGTTCATGATCAGTATGGCAAAAGACATTCCCTCCGGATATGCCCCGAATATGCGGATAACGACTGTTATCACGCCTATACCTATACCATAGACCACCATGCCTCTTTTACTCATGGGCGACGTCACGTAGTCCGTAGCCATGAATACGGCGCCCAACATCAATCCTCCGGATGTAAGGTGAATCAGCGGATGAAATATTTCGGCCGAGTGCATGAGTGTCTGTATATCGGTTGTTCCCTCCGCGTAGCAGGTGTGAAGCATCGTGCCCGCAAAAAGCAGGCCGGTAAAAATAGCCACCGTACTCAGTATGGAAACGGGAATATGCCATGTGATGATTTTTCGGAAGAGCATAAATGCCAGACCTAAAAGTAGGGCTATTTCACTGATTTCTCCCAGACTGCCGCCCGTAAGCCCGACGGCAGACAGACCTGCCGTGGCAAAATCGTTACTGTAATGGATCAGGGATAATGTGGTTGCTCCGGTTTGTGCATCTAAGTAGGTCATGGGAAAGGCTCCTGCCACAGGCCAGGTGGTCATTTGCGCCGGAAATGAGATAAGCAGGAAGACACGGCCTACGAGCGCCGGATTAAAAATATTGTTTCCGAGTCCGCCGAATGACATTTTTCCGATCCCTATTGCGACAAACGCGCCAATGATGATGATCCATACAGGTAAGTTTGAAGGCAGATTGAATGCGAGCAATACGCCTGTTACGATTGCGGAACCGTCATAGATAGTCGATTCTTTTTTGAACAGAAACTTCCTGACGAGGTATTCGCAAAGAATACATGAAGCAACCGAAACAAGGGTTACAATCAATGCCCCCAGTCCGAAGCAATACAACGATACCAGAAATGCCGGAATGAGTGCGATCAACACTCCGTACATGTTCTTACTTATTGAATCGCCGCTGTGTATATGGGGCGAAGGAGATATAATCATTTTTTTCATTCGTTTATGCGTTTTATTGTTTTATAATGCTCCGTTGCTCACTGTTTTCTTGCTCTGATGATTCCCATGACGACGTTTTTTCCTAAACGTATATAATCCAGTAGCGGACGGTTAGCCGGACAGGTATAACTGCATGAGCCACATTCGATACAATCTACAATGTAATTCTTTTCTGCGTCATCCCATACTTTATATTCGGACAGGTTCATCAATAAACTGGGCTCAAGTCCCATCGGACAAGCCTCTACACATTTGGCGCAACGTATGCAGTCGCGCATCGGAGGTCGTACGGATTCTTCTTTCGTCATGATAAGGATGCCGGAGCTTCCTTTCGTAACCGGTGCGGTTGCATTAATCATCGCCCGGCCCATCATCGGACCGCCACCGATTAGCTTGCCTGTGTCTTCCGGCATACCTCCTGCCGCGTCGATCAGCGTACCGGCAGGAGTTCCTATACGGGCCAGGAAGTTGGAAGGCCTGGTTACCTTTTTTCCCGTGACCGTTATAACCCGTTCGATAAGCGGTTTGTTTTTTTGCACAGCCTCATATACGGCATAAACAGTGCCGACATTTTGTACGACCGCTCCTACGGAAATAGGTAACGCTCCGCTTTTGACCTGACGACGGATGACCGCATCAATCAGTTGTTTCTCCCCCCCCTGCGGATATTTCATTTTCAACGGCATGATTTCAATGCCTTTGTATTCCGCCGAAAGTTTTGTCATCCGGTCTATTGCATCGGGTTTGTTACACTCGATTCCGATGACAGCGCGGCAGACGTTCAATGATTTCATCAAAATGGCGGTTCCGATCATGATCTGTTCGCCTTTTTCTATCATCAGTGAATGGTCGGCCGTGAGATAAGGCTCACACTCCACCGCATTGATGATGAGTATTTCGGCTTTGTTTCCGGGAGGAGGAGTAAGTTTTATTTTGGTCGGGAAGGTAGCGCCTCCCATTCCAACAATACCGGCCGTTTCAATTCTTTTTATAATTTCTTCGGATGAAAGATTACATTCTTTGACAATCGTTTCGCTACGGTCAATATCTGCCTCCCACTCATCGCCTTCTACATTAATATATACCGCAGGGCGTGTTATCCCGGAACTATCCGTCATGTTGTCGACTTTGGTTACCGTACCGGATACGGACGAGTGGACGTTTGCGGAAACCAACCCTTCGGCTTTTCCGATCAGTGTGCCGACTTTGACTTTATCCCCTTTGGCGACAACCGCTTTTGCCGGTGCACCTATATGCTGGCCTAACGGAATGACAACTGCTTCCGGTGCTGTTATCATTTCTATCGGCCGGCTTGCCGATAATTTATTCCCCGGTGGATGAATACCTCCTATTCGAAAGCTGCGCATTTGTTTCTATAATGTTTAATTATTTAATCATTTGTTATTGCATTGAAGTGGTGAGTGATTTCTCATTCTTCTCTTCTGCTGTTTTACGCGGTGGAAAATTAAGTTCGTGTATGGCATTTGTAGGACAGACAACAACACATTTACGGCATAGGCGGCATTTGACGTCGTCTATATAGGCCAGGTTGTTTTCGATCGTTATAGCGCCGAATGTACATTCCTTAAAACATCTGTTGCAACCGATGCAGGCATTGGAACACGCTTTGCGTGCAACGCCTCCTTTATCTTTGTTTATACATGAAACAAAGATACGGCGTGACTTCGGTCCTTTTTTGCGCATCTCAATGATATTTTTCGGACATGCTTTTACACATGCTCCACATGCTACGCATTTTTCCTCAGAAACTTCAGCCAGCCCTGTTTGCAAATTTATATGTATCGCATCGAACGCACATGCGTCAACGCAATCGCCTAATCCAAGGCAACCAAACGAACAACCGGTTTCGCCACTATACAATGATGCTGCAATGGCGCAATTTTGCGCTCCGTCGTATTCATTTGTACGCGGACGGACATCACAGGTTCCGTTACAGCGTACTACGGCTACTTTCGGAACGGCGTTTCCCGCATCTTTGCCCATTATTGTCGCCACATTTTTCATAACATCAACTCCACCCACCGGACATGACAAATCTTCCAGCGATTCCGCTTTTACACAAGCAACTGCAAAGCCACCGCATCCGGGATAGCCACATCCTCCGCAATTAGCACCCGGTAATACGTCAAGCACCTGAGCGATACGGGGGTCTTCTTTTACTTCAAATCTTTTTGATAAAACAAACAGGATGAATGCTGCCGAAGCTCCTATGATACCTAATAGAATGATTGCTATATACATTATAATTACTTAGAGTGATTGGTTCGGTTTGTTGTATGTATCCTGTACTTTAGAGAGCGAGAATACACATTTCTTCTTTAATCTGTCACGGAAAATATATAGTATGAAATAATAAGGAATAAGAATGGATAATCCCGCCAGTCCGCTGATACCTTCGCTTCCACTTTGATTCATTCCTATGATCAGGGCGATGATGACTAAAATTAAGGGTATGGTAAAAGCCATAATGACGGCAAAGAACCCTACGGATGAATGTGCGGAAATAATGACCTGTTCATTAGTCGTGTACCTCCCGGAAGTATCGTCAATTTCAATTATTTTTTCTTTTTTATCCGAAACAAGACATGCGGATCGTGCGTGGCAAGCACTGCATGTTGCCTTCTGTTCAATTCTGACGAATACCCGATGCCTTTCTATCTTTTCTATTATGCCCTGATGTTGAATTAAATCTTTCATAATGCTTGAATTGCAAACTCTACTTTGCAATTCGAGGGCAAAAATACTAATTAAAAGTATATGGACAGTATATACAAGTGATATTTTTTGTTAAAGATGACGGGTTGAAAGTAAATAGTTACCATTTGTAGCTGAATCCAAACGAAAACATCTCATTCATCTGCAAATACGTATCGGAGTCAGGCACTTTTGTTACACCATCATCATATCGCAGATATAAATAGAGAGTGGTGGAAAAAAATTTGCTTAGCGCAATATCTACTTTGTTTTCAAATTCGCCGGTTACACGTTCGTAGTTGGTAAAGTAATTAAATCGCGAATACCAGGTTACGGTTTTGCTGAACCGGGTGTTATTCGTCATGTTAATAGACGATCCGAAAGTTTTCATTATATGTTTGTAAGTCCCGTCTTCATTCTTTTCAAAATAAGCTCCAAGATTGATGTTTTTATTTGTGCTGTACATGTATTTGAATGCAAAAGGTTCCAGAGATACTGCCAGATCTACCGAACGATTCGGTTTTTTGAATTTTGGTTTCACATTATATGTCATACCGACCCCGATATTGATCGTAAAAGGCGCCAGAAAGGCGGAGTTTTTGGTTTCGGTATTGGCGATGTATTTATTGCCCATAGAGGTAATGAATTCGGTAGAAGAGGAGTAGTTCCAGTTTTTGATCGCTTTCAATCCGAAATTACTGCGAAAACGAAGTTCGTCGCTTCCTATCGTGTAATCCCGCAAAGTATCGTTGGGAGCATTATTTATGGTAAATGTTGTGGTTAATGTATTTGTCAGTGATATTTTACCTCTTACATAGTTGTACGAGGTATTTGTACTGGTGTAAATGTTCATATTGTCGATTTCACCTTTATACCAGTTTGTAGAACTCTTGTTCTGGGAAAATTTTATGTCTGCGGAAAACGATGACGTCCAATATTTCCTGTCGGGTATAAATTTAACGATCGAGTCAACTGTTTCCGGCGCCGCAGGAGTCGCTTTAATCTCTAATTTGACCTGTTCATTGGATTTGTCAATACTCTTAGGTTTTATGATCTTGTCCGGTAATTGTTTACTTGTATATTGAAAATTTTTGGGATCTTTGAGCATTACATTCTTGTATGCACTGTCTTCCAATTGTTTTTTCAGAAGATAGTATTTGAACATATTTTTGGCGCGTTTGTTTTCATATGTTATGGACGGAGGTATCTGGAGTCCCATTAAGGCAATAGAGTCGCGGTTAAATTTATAATCCGGTTTAGGAAACATACCACCACGAAATACCAGAGGGATATAAAAATCATTATCAATCATTGCTTCTTTCAGTGATCCGTAACGATGGGGAGGCCATGGTTCCAAAGTAGATTTAGTCCATGCCATCACTTCTTCCGATAATCCTGTTGTTTTACTGCTCTGCGCATTTGTATCCGCAATGATAACCAGTAAAAAAGTAAAAAACAAAATAACAGCTATTTTATGTTTCCTTATATCATTCATCATCATATTTCACCAATCGGTTTATACTGATTGCAAATGTACTATAATTTTTTGTATATTCTTTTGTCTTGTCCTAAATTTTCTTTACAGATTATAGTTTTTTGTCCTGCTATTGATTGACATTTGAGAATGTTGTCTTTTGCCGGTTCTTCACTTTCCGCGCTTCACGAAACCGGATTGTATCTTCTTCCACACTCGCGCCTGCCACGTAACGCGACCGTTCATAATAAGCCTGACGCTCTTGCCAAATAGCCGGTAATAATCGGTCTGAATTGAATCTTTAATCCGGCGAATTGAGGTTCAGACGATGACGGTGGACGAAATCGGTTTTGTTTTATTGTAGCGGGTGATGAACAGAGAAATCAGTTTGTATAACAGCGGATGGTTGGGGCTGAAAGATCGTGTCGTGGCTGGATCCGGCAAATGAGAGATCTGAAGATAAAGAGAGCGGCTATCGACTGTTTGCGACGCCGCTCTCTTATTGATTTGTGAATGAACTGCTTATTTGGGCTGCTTTCCGATGTAAGCCAGAATGCC
>JAIRKN010000177.1 GCA_031260095.1 Tannerella sp.
CGTCCGAAAGTGGTCGACTGACGCTCGGAAAGGATGATCAACCGGATTAAAAATATACCATAGATCAAGAGGACAAAGAATGAGCCGAGAAATCCAAATTCCTCGCCTACCGTGCAGAATATGAAATCGGTATCCTGCTCGGGGACGTATTTCAGCTTCGTCTGCGTACCGTTCAGGAAACCTTTTCCCGTGAAGCCGCCCGAACCAATGGCGATCTCGGACTGATTGACGTTGTAACCCGCACCGGATGGGTCGTCTTCCAGTCGTAAGGATACTTTTATCCGCTTTTGCTGGTGAGGTTTCAGTAGATCGTTGAAGACGTAGTCGATCGAAAACATGAAAAGGAGCGAAATGATCGCAAATAAAGCCAGTAGAGCGTACCGCCACACGATCTTTCGGAATGAGTATGCTATTAAAAAGAAGGAAAAGCAGATAATTAGTGCAATAGATAGCCAGACCTGGTTGAAAGGCGTAATTGTGGAAATGATATAACCCGAAATGCCGGTAATAAGCGTGATCACCAGAATGGAATTGCTTAGCTTGCGTTCGTTGAGTACGAAACGCAACATTACGCATATAATCAAAAGGATCAAACAGCTTATGATCCACTCACTTACAGGCGTAAGGTTCCATATAAGCGCCTCGTATTTCAGTTCGAGAATGGAAATTACGGCGGCGCAAAGACTCGTTAATAATACGTAGCCCGACATGCCTTCGCGGTAAAAAACCAGGCTAAAGATGAGAAAGACCAACGCCGATCCCGTTTCTTTCTGCAGGATGATGCACAAGGCCGGAAGCAGTACGATACATGCCGCGATGGTGAAGTTCTTAACCGTTAGTAAGTTAAATTCGTACGTGTTCATGAAGCGGGCAAGCGCAAGGGCGGTCGCAAACTTGGCAAATTCGGCCGGTTGCAGTCGGATAGATGACGTGATAACCAGCCACGAACGGGAGCCTTTGATGTCGGGGGCCAGAAAAATGGTCAGGATAAGTAACAGGATGATAAGCGTATAGATCGGATAGGCGAATGTTTCAAAGAAGTTTTTGTCCAGCATCATGATTAGAAATATAAGAACGATGGAGGTGCCAATCCAGATGAGTTGCATGCCCGGACGTCCCGACGGATTGAAGAAGTTCGGATTGTCAAAGTCGAAGCTGGCGCCGCAGATACTGATCCATCCCGCCGTGATCATCAGGACATACAAGAGTATTGTATACCAGTCGACCGCCTTCCACATGTCGGTTTTTTTATGTAGTATCGCTTCCCTCATCTTCTTGCGCTTTTTTGATGTAGTTGACGGACCCGGGCAGCGTACTCCAGTTCTGCATCTGCCACTCCTTCCATCGATCAATCTCGGGGATCTCGCCGTAAAAATATTTCTGAAGCATCAGTCGCGCGACGGGTACGGCGATCGTAGCCCCCCATCCTCCGTTCTCGACGTATACGGCAATGGCAACCTTCGGATTATTCATCGGAGCAAAGGCTATACATGCCGAATGATCGCGACCGTGAGGGTTCTGAACCGTTCCTGTCTTTCCGCAAACTTCTACATCGGGCAATTGCATTTGACGACACGTCCCCCACATCACCGATGCACGCATGCCCTCTACCACACTGTCGTAATATTCTTTATTGATTCCCGTATATTTCGGTGTACGGTACGACGCTTCCAGTTCAGCACCCTGTATCTCATGTACGACATGGGGAACAATGAAACTGCCGCGGTTTGCAATCGTTGCCGCAAGGTTGCAGATTTGCAGAGGGGTCGCATTAATCTCGCCCTGGCCGATCGCAATGGAGATGATGCTGCCCGAACTCCAACGTTTGTTATGTGCCTTGTCGTAGACATTGCTGTTGGGGATGTAACCGCGGTGTTCTCCCGGCAAATCAACTCCCAGGGGATAACCGAATCCCTGTGCGACGATGTGGTTCTTCCAGACGTCGAACGCTTCCTGGATCGTTTTGTAGCGCGAACGACTGTCCAGCATATCACGCAATCCCCAGCAATAGTATGCATTGCACGACGTCGCCAGGGATGGGATGAACGTGATAGGTGAAAAATGAGAATGACAGCCAATCCGCTTCCCCCCACCCAAAGGATATCCTCCGGGGCAGGAGTAGGCTTTATCTTTCGTGATAACGCCTTCCTGTAAAAAAACAAGTCCCTGAGCCGGCTTGAATGTTGATCCGGGAGAGTATGAGCCCATGATGGAACGGTCGAGTAGCGGTCTTTGAGGATCACGTTCCAGGATCTGGTAATTTTGTCCGCGCTGCCGTCCGCCGATCAACAGGCTTGGGTCGTATGAAGGCGACGTTACGAGGCAAAGGATTTCGCCCGTGGCAGGCTCTATCATAACAATAGCACCCAGTTTGTTCCGCATCAACGTTTCTCCGTAGGTCTGCAATTCCATATCAATAGACAGGGTTATATTTTTACCCGATACCGGCGCTTCGTCGTATTTGCCGTCCTCGTATTTCCCCTTGATACGTCCATGTACATCGCGCAAGAGGATCTCCATGCCTTTTTCTCCACGAAGGATCTTTTCATAAAAACGCTCCACTCCCGACCGACCGGAACGATCACTTTGTACATAATAATCATCATTTTCTATATCCCGACGGGTCACTTCTCCCAGGCTTCCCAGTATGTTGGCCCCGTTCACGCATCCGTATTCCCGCAAGGCACGGTTTCGTATATAAAATCCCGGGAACTTGTAGAACTTTTCCTGTAAAACGCCGTATTCATTTGCGGACAACTGATTCATAAATACTTGCGGTACATGCGGAGAATAGCCCGGCGTCTGGGTTTTTATGACGGACATGCGTTTGTCAAAAAACTCTTTCGTGATACCTACCGTCCGGCAAAAGTCAATCGTGTCAAACTGTTTTATTTCACGCATGATTACCATCACATCATAAGACGGCTGGTTATAAACGAGCAGTTTCCCGTTGCGGTCGTAAATCACACCACGGGAAGGATACAGGGTACGCCTCTGAAAAGCATTACTGTCCGCCCATTTCTTATAGTCATCACTCACGATCTGCAGAAAAAAAAGCCGGATGATGAATATAAGCAGCAATACAATGACGGCGCCGGCAATGACATACCGTCTGTTATCGTATAAATATTTCTTCCTGTTATTCCCCACTTCTCTTTTTCCTCAGGTTAAATGCTTCAATAATCAAAATCAATAACAGGGACAGGAGTATACTCAGTGTCATTCTTATCATCATAAACAGGGGCTGAAAGAATGTAAACGCTTCGACCACAAATAAAACGGCATGATGAAGGGTCACCACTACCAGTGCATAGCGAATAAATCGGGCATATCCGAACAGATTATAAGAGGGTATACTCCCTTCCGGCATTTTTTTCATATCGACAAAACGCTCCAGTAAAGGCGTACATACAAACCCGGTAAACGAACATGCGGCGGCATGCAGACCAAACGTATTGGAGAATATATCCACAACAAGCCCTAACAGAAATGAGATCATGATAACGCCCGAACGTGTCATGTCGACCGGTAATTTCAGAATTACATATATATATATGAACGGCGTGACAATTCGGAACAGATGTATGTTATTCATAACCAGCACCTGCAACAATACAAACACGATAAAATAAACGGCAACACGCAGCCATGTCCTAATCATTCTTCGTCACCTCCTTTTTCTATTTTCCACTGTTCCTCCTGTGCGTTATTCTTAATAACGCATAATGCGTTCAATGAGTGAAAATCCGTGGCAAGACGCACTTTCAGTGAATAAAAATTATCATCCCGCTGTTTGTTGTACGACTCAACAATACCCGCCATGATCCCGGGCGGAAACACGGCTGAATAGCCACTCGTCACAATCGTATCGCCCACTTCAAACACGGCATGGGTCGGAAGTTCTTCAAGATAAGCATAAGCGACGTCCCCCCCCTTCCACGACAAGGGGCCGGAAAAGTTAGTGCCCTTTACTTTACAACTGATATTCAGTTTTGTATTCATAAGGGATATCACAACCGAATAATGCTCTTTCACCGTCATCACAATACCGACAACGCCATAAGGAGATATAACTCCCATATCCGGACGTATTCCCTCTTTCGATCCTTTATTGATCGTGATGTAATTATTAATATAGGAAGTAGTGTTGTTTACGACCCTGGCAGGTATAAACTCGTAGGTATAAGTCCCGCTTATGATGGTATCTCCCAAGAAAACAGGGTTAATATTTATTGTATCCAGGGAGAGTTCTTTTAATTGTTCGCGCAGACGGATGACTTCCATTTCAAGCATACTGCTACGTTCAAGAAGTTCCTGGTTTACTTTCTGAAGATCAAGAAAAGAAAATACAGCGCCGGATATTGAGGATATGTTACCCGTTATCATATTGGCCGAGGTTAACATCATATTCCGCTGGTAAGCATTATTTCTGTAGATAAGTACAAAGGAGGCTGTTTCACATAAAATAAACAGAATCCAATGTCTTTTAGATACCAGAAAGGCCAACAGCTTTTGCATATCACGAACTAATTCCTGTAAAGAAAATTGAACTTATTCAGATTTTTTAATGCAATACCTGTTCCGCGCGCTACCGCACGAAGCGGATCTTCGACAACGCGGAACTGAATATTTATTTTATCCGTAAGACGTTTCTCTAAACCGCGCATCAAAGCGCCTCCTCCTGCCAGATAGATCCCGTTATGGACAATATCGGCATACAGTTCAGGAGGAGTATTTTCCAGTGTAGTCATAATGGTCGTCTCCACTTTCTGGATAGATTTATCCAGGCAGTGAGCGATTTCCTGATAAGAGATAGGAACTTCCATCGGCAGAGAAGTCATTTGGTTCGGCCCGTAGACAACATAATCATCCGGCGGATTTTCCAGTGAAGTAAGTACGGAACCTACATTTATTTTTATCGCCTCCGCCGTACGCTCTCCGACCTTCACATTGTGCTGGCGGCGCATATACTCCATAATATCTCCGGTAAAAACATCTCCGGCCGTACGGATAGACGTTTTCGTCACAATACCGCCCAGGGAAATAACAGCCACTTCGGTCGTCCCTCCCCCGATATCTACGACCATGTGCCCTTCCGGCGCTTCCACATCAATACCGATACCTACAGCGGCCGCCATAGGCTCATCAATCAGGTAAACCTCACGTCCGCCGGCTCTTTCCGAAGAATCCCGGACGGCCCGGCGTTCTACCTCCGTAGAGCCTGAGGGCACACAGATAACAATTCGTAACGGGGGAGAAAACCAACGGTTTTTAAAATTTATCATTTTTATCATACCGCGTATCATCTGCTCCGCCGCATAGAAGTCTGCGATCACGCCATCTCCCAGGGGACGTATAGTCCGTATATCATCATGTGTTTTTTCGTACATCAGGCGCGCCTGTTCCCCGACGGCAAGCACCTTGTCGGTCCGCCGGTCTAACGCCACCACGGAGGGAGCGTCGACCATAATTTTATCATCACAGATAATGATTGTATTTGCCGTACCCAGATCAATGGCTATATCTTTAGTAAAAGAGAATAATCCCATAAGTTTATCTTTTTTTTAAAATTGATTAATGTTTAAAGTGACGAATGCCTGTTTTCACCATACTCAATCCATGTTCGTCACAATAGGCTACCGACAATTTATCATTGATGGAGCCTCCCGGCTGTATAACGGCTGTGATACCGGCTTCTTTTGCTATTTCCACACAGTCGGGGAACGGGAAAAACGCATCGGACGCCATCACGGATCCATTCAGGTCGAAGTGAAACGAACGCGCTTTTTCTATCGCCTGTTTCAGTGCATCCACACGCGACGTCTGCCCTACTCCACTGGCGCATAACTGCCTGTTTTTAACTAACGTAATGGCATTGGATTTGCTATGTTTCACCAGTTTATTTGCAAATAGCAAATCTGATATTTCCGACTCCGTGGGTTTCTTCAACGTCATCGGTTCCAGATCGGCAGCGGTCTGAATACTTGCATCACGATCCTGCACAAGCGCTCCATTCAGCAAAGAGCGGAACTGTTTTGCCGGAGCCTTTTCGGACGGTTTACGTTTCAGGATAATGCGGTTTTTCTTTTGCATCAGGATCTCCAACGCATCATCCGTATAATCCGGTGCAATCACCACTTCAAAAAAGATTTTGTTTATTTCTTCCGCCGCATCCTTACCAATCGTATCATTGGTGACTAATATACCTCCGAACGCCGAAACCGGATCTCCCGCCAAAGCGTCTGTCCAGGCTTCCAAAACAGTAGGACGCGATGCGATACCGCACGCATTGTTGTGTTTCAGGATCGCAAACGTCAACTCATCAAATTCATCAATCAGCGTAATCGCCGAATCAATGTCCAGCAAATTGTTGTAGGATATTTCCTTTCCATGAAGTTTCTCAAACAAAGAATCGAAATCACCGTAAAACACGCCTTTCTGATGAGGATTTTCGCCATAACGCATCACCTGCGCCTTATCCGCCGCAAAACGGAAAGCCGAATCTTCTCCCCTGTCGAAATAATTGAATATAGCGCTATCATAACCCGAGGAAACGGCAAACGCTTCTTTTGCAAACCATTTGCGGTCTTCCGTCGTCGTTTGCGCTCCTTTTTCTTCCAATAAGCGCATGAACGGCGCGTATTGATTTTTGGACGCTACGATAACAACCTCCTTATAATTTTTAGCCGCAGCGCGTATCAGTGAAATACCGCCTATATCTATTTTTTCTATGATTTCGGACGCTCCGGCTCCGGACGCCACGGTTTCTTCAAAAGGATATAAGTCTACGATTACAAGGTCTATCTCCGGTATTTCGTATTGCTTAAGTTGTTCGTTATCATTTGCATGATCACGGCGAGCCAGTATGCCGCCAAATACTTTCGGATGAAGAGTTTTGACACGTCCGCCCAAAATAGAGGGATAGCTTGTCAATGCTTCAACAGACTCGCAGGATAAACCTAACGATTCTATAAATTGTTGCGTACCACCCGTTGATACGAACCGAACCTCTTCGGAATGAAGTTTTTTAAGTATATCATCTAACCCGTCTTTATGGTAGACGGAAACCAGTGCGCGTTTTATTTTTTTTTCTCTTTCCATTTTGCCTTTTTAAGAAACAGCACAAAAGTAACGATTAATTTTCAAAAAGGCATACAATTAGAACATAAAAAATCACATTTTTTGTCAGCCCACTAAGTTTCTGAATTTATTGAATATTTTTTCTTTTATGGACTGATTCGGTTGAAAATTCGGTGAAGACTGCATTTGTTTCATTTTTGTCTTCTCTTCCGCCGACAAAACTTCCGGGATATATACGCTTACATTCACGAGCAAATCACCTGTTCCGTATCCATTTATCGACGGCAACCCTTTGCCGCGCAAACGCAGTACCTTTCCGGGCTGCGTTCCGGCCTCCACTTTCACTTTAGCACGCCCTTCAATGGTCGGCACTTCGACCGTATCGCCAAGCGAGGCCTGGGGAATAGTAAGCAACAAGTTATAAACCAGATCATTCTCATCGCGTATCAGTTCTTTGTCCGGTTCTTCCTCTATCACCACCAGCAGATCGCCGTTTACACCGCCACGACGCGCCGCATTACCCTTACCGCGCACAGAAAGCTGCATACCCTCCATAACGCCTGCCGGAATATTGATACTGATTACTTCCTCGTCACGGACGACGCCTTCGCCATTACATACGGGACATTTATTAACAATCACCCGTCCCTGTCCGCCACAGGTAGGACAGACGCTCTGGGTCTGCATCTGTCCGAGTATCGTATTGGATACGCGCGTGACATAGCCGCTTCCATGACACGTATTACACGTCGTAATACTCTTGTCGTCTTCCGCTCCGCTACCATGACAGGTCGCGCATGGAATATATTTTCTTACTTTGATTTTTTTCTCTACACCGTGGGCGATCTCTTTCAGATTCAGTTTAACTTTCACCCGTAAATCCGAACCTCTCTGAACCGCTTGTCCGCCGCCGCCGCGCGAACGTCCGCTGAATCCGCTAAATCCACCGAAACTGCCGAATCCGCCAAAATGTCCGCCAAACAAATCGCCGAACTGTTCGAAGATATCATCCATCGACATTCCTCCGCCGCTATATCCGCCCCCGGCGGCCGAACTTCCGACACCTGCATGGCCAAACTGATCATATCGCTGGCGTTTCTCCGGATTACTCAACACATCGTAAGCCTCCGCAGCCTCTTTAAACTTCTCCTCCGCTTCCTTATCGCCCGGATTTTTATCCGGATGATACTGTATCGCCTTTTTTCGGTAGGCAGACTTTATCTCATCAGCCGGTGCACTCTTACTAACGCCCAAAACCTCATAATAATCTCTTTTCGCCATTTTTTATTTTGTTAATTCATTTCAGCAAATACATCACTGAAATGCCATAAATTACTAACACTAAAAACCCTCGCAGATCATCCATCATACACTGCGCATTGATCCTCTTTGCACGAAGCGCATCATTCTCCGACGACCACTTTGGCATGTCGCAACACCTTATCATACAACATATAACCGGTCTGAACGCAATCTATTACCTTCCCTTTCATGTCTTCTTCCGTTGCCGGAATCGCAGCAATAGCTTCAAACTGTTCCGTATCGAAAGGCTGCCCCACGGCTTCTATCACCTTCACTCCTTGTTGTGACAAATAACTGACAAACTTGTTATAAATCAGTTTTACGCCTTCGACAGCCGACGGCAGGTCTTCGGTTGTCTGCAAAGTTCCTAAAGCGCGTTCAAAATCATCAATCACCGGAAGAAGATTCTCCAGAACCGCAGCTCCCCCGCTTTTTATCAGGTCTGCTTTTTCACGTAAGGTACGTTTGCGATAGTTGTCATACTCTGCCATCAGACGGAGATGGGAATCATTCAATGCAGCATATTTTTCCTCCCAGAGTTGATCTTCTTCATTCCGGGAAGAAGAATCATCCTCCAAAAAATCTTCCCCTGCATTTTTTTCATTTTCTTTTTCTTCCGCTATTACATCATCAGACATATTGTCCGATTGCACAGAATTTTCTGACTTCTTTTCAGAAGCCTCCTGCAAATTTGTCTGCTCCTGTTCCTCATTTACCCTATTCGGATTTTCTTCCGGATGCACCTTCTCTCTCTCTCGATTCATCATTCTATATGCTTATTTATATGTTCATACTAATATTTTCATTCATTTCTTCCCTGTTAATGGCAAAAACATTGCCAATAAATCTCCCTTTCTTGCCGGGAATACAATAAAAACAAAGAAACATGCCCTAAACTCCGAAACAAATAAAATAATCTAACTATTTATGTTGTAAAACATATAGAAAATACACATACGAATAAAAACAAACTTTATCTTTGTGACCATGTTATTGTAAACATAGACAAAATACGAGTTGCACCATATATAAGAAACATCCATAACTGAAAAATAATACGATGATCTCTGCCGAAAAAAAATATTTATCCCGTTTTGAATTAATTAACATATTCATGTTGGTTAATTCCGAATATTTATTAGAGAGAGAGAGAGAGAGAGAGAGAGAGAGAGAGAGAGAGAGATATAGACTCTCGCGCATAGAGACCAAAAAAA
>JAIRKN010000065.1 GCA_031260095.1 Tannerella sp.
AACCTTTTTCCAAAAAACTGACAAGATTGCCCTTTCCATTGGTTTTATCTTCCCAAGGAATAGGTATTCTTTCACCTGTGGCTGCATCTATAGGGCTATTCCATTGTTTAATCAGTCTCCCATCCAGTTTGGGTCCCCAGTTAAATCCGCCTCCTTCAATGCCGGAACCGGTACCATCTATATATTCATAAACTCCATTATTCCCCGTACCAAAAGAGGTTTGAGTTTTTGGATAGGTCATTAGGGAAGGTTGGAGCATATTGGTTGAATTAAATTCAATTCTGGTTATGCCCTTTCCGCCTCTTTTTGTGGTTATAACAATTGCCCCGTTTCTTCCTTCTGATCCATACAAAGCGGCGGCAGAAGCTCCTTTTAGCACGGTCAATTCTTCAATATCATTGAAATTTAAATCCCAGTAACTTATTTCTGTTGATGTTCCGTCGATAATAATTACAGGTTGTTCTCCTCTTAAGCTGATTTCTGAATAATTAAATAATTCGGATGCCGTATTAATTTTTAAACCGGAAACTTTTCCAGCTAAAGAATTAATTAAATTGGGGTCTCCTGCTTTTTCAAAAATTGTTCCTTCCACTTTTTGAATAGCATATCCAAGACTTTTTTCTTCTCTTTTTATACCTAAAGCCGTTACGACAACTTCATTCAGCAGTTTTGTATCCTCAAAAAGTATTATTCTCATAAAATCAATGCCATTTCGATCTTCTTCTTTTGAAACAAATCCGATATAAGAAAAAACTAAAGTAGCGTTAGTAGGAACGTTAATTACAAAAATTCCGTCGGCATCCGTCACTGCCCCATTTGTTGTACCTTTTTGAGTCACATTTACTCCGGTTAAAGGATTCCCTGAAATGTCTTTTATACTCCCTTTCAGAAAATCGGTTTGTGCATTGACTTCTAAAAACAGAGTAAACAAGAATATTGGAACCAATAAAACTTTTGATAAATTTAATGTTTTCATAAATGTTTTTATTATATTAATGTATATCGAATTTAATTTGTTATTATCTGCTTCATAGTTGGCTATTTGAGTGCAATAATATAGAGGTATTGTTATAATTTAGTTTCATTTATGTTGTTATTTTGTTAATTCGCAATGCATTGTGAATTAACAAAATAAGATAAAATAAAGAGCAAAATAAGATGGAAAAGTAAAAAAACGATGGTGTCATACTATATATAACACCCTTAAAAATGTGTCCGGCAAAATTTATAGGGAAAAGTTAGTATTAAATTATCAGATTACGCACAATAGGCAGATTCAATTCGCGCAAAAATAGGCGAATTATTTTATCAATACAACGGCGTAGGCGGCGATACCTTCGCGGCGTCCTGTAAAGCCTAATTTTTCGGTAGTGGTGGCTTTTATAGATAGATCGTTGACCGGGACATTCATTACTTCGGCCAACGTCTTTTGCATGTCCGGGATATGGGGGGTCAGTTTCGGATGTTCTGCCGCGATGGTTGCATCTATATTTCCGAGTTCATACCCTGCTTCGCGCAGCAACCGCATGGTTTCGCCGAGCAGGATCTTACTGTCTATATTTTTATATTCGGCGGATGTGTCCGGGAAGTGGTAGCCTATATCGCGCATGTTTGCCGCGCCGAGCAATGCGTCGCAAATAGCGTGTATGAGCACATCCGCATCGCTATGTCCCATCAGTCCGTAAGGGTGATCAATACGTATCCCTCCGATCCAAAGCTCGCGACCTTCGGCAAAAGCGTGTACATCATATCCGAATCCTATGCGCATCTGTTTCCTTCCGGTTTACTCGAATAGACCTTTCAGTCCGTCCATATCGAACGAAAGTGTGAAACGGAGCGTCTGGTCAAGCGGATTACTTTGTACGGTACTGATCAGGTAGGCGGCGTCCAGTTGGAATACATTCATCCTGAAGCCGGCTCCGGCAGATAAATACTGTCGGTTACCTTTCATCCGGTTTTCGTAGAAGTAGCCGGCACGTACAAAAAACTGGCTGTTATAGTTATATTCCGCGGCTACGGAGAGATTTACTTCCTTCAGTTCTTCGCTGAAACCGCCGGGTGCATCACTGAACGATTCGAATATCCCTTTCATGAACTTCATGTCATTGTATTCATCATACCTTTTGTCGTAATCCTCGTCACTTTCATCTTCCTTCCGAATGGGTTTGGACGGCACCAGGTATTTATTCAGATCGACATAAACGCCCAGTTGATTATATTCATCCAGAGGCATGAGCAATCCTGTTCCTATACGGAGGTTGGTAGGCAGGAACTGGTTGGTCGTTCCGCCGTCATACGAAAGCTTATTCCCCATATTGGAGATATTGAATCCGCCGCTCCACAGACATTCGTTACTACCTAAGACAATATATTTTTCCCCGTACCCGCTTAAATCGGCGGCAACAGAGTTTCCCGGCCTTAATTCGTCTTCCGGGCTGGCCCCCATATCGGAACGTATGTAGCGCATTGCCACGCCTAATGAAAATCCTTCCGATAATTTAATGCTATAACTTATATCAAGCGCCATTTCGTAAGGGTTCAGGTTCTGATAAAGATTCCCTCCATAATCTCTTTGGGGCACTTCTCCCAGCGTAAAATAACGGAGTGAAGCCCCGAAAGCATGTTGATCATATTGTCCTAATTTATAATAACCGGAAAGATAGGCTAATGCTACATCTCCGACGATTTTCCGCATCCACGGCGTGTAGGATAATCCGACTCCGGCTTTACTTTCCATAAATGAATATTTGGAAGGATTCCAGTATTGGGAAGATATATCCGGTAAGGTTGCCGCGCCATTATCCCCCATACCGCCTCCGCGCGCATCCGGCGCAATCGACAGGGACGGAACGGCTGTGTTCAGGGGGCTAAACTGGTTTTTATCATCATCATCTTGTGCACAAACGATTGCCGGCGAAATAAAACAAAATAATACAAATAAACTGAATTTCAATAATCTCATGCCTTAACGTGTTAGTTTTATAGCTGTATAAATTTCAATATGTAATGAATAAACTCTTTTTTTGTGTCTTTATTGTGCGAGTATAATTAATTTCTCTGCTTTGGAGGCCTCATTTAGCCGGTCGCTGCTTATGACGGCGCGGTATATATAAATACCGGGCTGCACACGTGCGCCTGCGCCGTCGGTCAGGTTCCACTTCACATTATATGAATGGAACATCTCGGAAGAGCCTTTTTCTTCATACTTCCACTGCATTCTTCCGGCCAGATCGAACACCTGTATTTGCACATTAATCAGGGATTCCGGCAAGTCGTGTGAAATCATAAAATTCACATAGTCCCTTGCCGGGGAAGGCCCTGCCGCCAGGCTAATGATAGAAGGTTTATAATTGTCGGCTACAATGAACGTAAATGTGTGCGAAGTAGAGTTATTATGCGTATCCCATACTTTAAATTCACCTGTATGCTTGCCGGATTCGAGTGTCGGAATCGAGAATTTGACAATCCCTTCCCCTTCTTCTCCTTCCATATAAGCGCCATAGTAGCTGTTTAATACATAATTTAGGATAGGATTATTGTCGATCGTCAGTGTGAGATCATGGCCGATGCCGCTTCCCCCCACGCTGATTCCGTTTTCATCCCATACGATCGCGGCAAACATCGGTGTTTCATTCACTTTATCTCCGTCTTTAAAATCTTTCGTATTCAGATACATTGCCCGTATTTCGGGTCCATTAGTATCTTCCTCCGCATTTTCATCCGTACCTCCCACCGTGAAATTCTTAAAAGAGCCGTTTGCTTCTTTATTATTATTCTCATCGGAGGCATAGAGGTTTATTTTTCCATTCTGATATAAGTAGGAAATATCTTTGGGAACAGTGAAAGTGAACGAAAATTCACCATTATGTACGGAATCATTGCCTATGTACATGACATTCGGATAATCGGAATAGGTAAAAGGCCCTGTTTCCCGATTGGAATTATTTAACGTAGTAATTTGTTGTTGACTGTCAAAAACGGTAATAGACATTAACCCGTTGAAATCTTCTGCGATCGAACCATCCGGCGCATTTACTGTTCCTTTCATTGTAATTTTCTGAAACGCTTTGATATTTACGGGTTCATCCGAAACCGGACGGCCGTCTATTTCTGTTAGTTTCATGTGGTAAGCATCAGGATAAGCAAGTGTTAGTGCCGGATCTCCGAGCAGGACGAAACCCATTATTTTTCGATTTTGATAAGAACTGTATATACTCTTGAATGAATTTTTCGAGTTTTTTATGACTTCTCCGATCGTCTGGTGACGGCCCTCCTTTTTCTCGAATAAGTTCTGCATGAACAGTTTGTTTATCTCCAGATTGCTATCGCTATAAGCTACACGCGCTGTCGTGTAAAGGGCAATTCCTCCACTTTTCCTGTTAAGGAATACGTCTTCTCCTCCCGAAGCGCCCGCAGCATCAAACGGCGCAAAATCACATGAGGCGGTTATCCAGAGGGGTAAGTTAGGATAGGTCGCATTATTAATATCGGATTGTGTCATAGCCTTTTCCTCTGCCCATGACTCAGGATCCCCATGACCGGTATAATTGATGATCAGCAGACCTTCTTTCAATTCCTTTTGTATATTCGTCCGAACATCAGGATAGGTCGGCTTTCCTCCTGTGTTACTTTTTTTGAATGAGTCGAAGAATATTTTTTTAGGTATATATTCCGGGAAATTTGTTTCGATATAATTTGCTAAAGTATTCGATTCTTCCATGTGAGTATTCGGGTTCGCATCATTTTGATTACCATCGTCCGCAACAAAGCACAGATGATTTTTCCAGGACCCGGATTTTGAATTTTCGATATACGAGATCACTTTTTCCACGGCATTTCGGGCTTGTGTAAGCGTATTGACGGGAAAGCGTCCGATCCCCAAATATAATGAAGCTTTTAATGGATCTCCACCCTCTTTGTCATGGAGAAATCCAAAGTAATCATCCGACACATAAGAAGCATCTCCGATAGATTCCTGAGATTGATAAGTTACAATATAATTATCATCGGATTTCTCCCACAATTTGGTTAGTTTTCTGTTATCGGAGCGTCCGTCGCCAAACAGTAACAGATATTTCGGTGCATCATGATCAGACGTCCTGCGGTCGTAAAACATTTTCATGAAACGGCGAATGGCGGTTGCTTCCTGTCCGCCGCTTGAAAACTCATTGTATACCTGCTCCGGCGTTACTACGGCAACCGTCAGTTGGTCATGCGAACGATGAACTTCGGCTAATTTCTTAGCCTCGGACAGGAATATTTTCGGAGCCAGTATAATCATATCCGTTTGTTCCATTCCATGTAAGTTCTGCGCTTCTATCTCACCGACTGTCACAGGGACAGGTAGTTCATTGGACGAAATATCGACCATAGCAAATTCGCGCAGTTCCCCTGCCGGTATGGAGAATGAAAGATCCGTTCCGTTCAATGCAGTTTCAATTTTGCGGACGGTTTCTCCTTCCGTTACGTCGAAAACCAGTATGTTTGCCGAAGCATCTTTAATATTAAAAAGCGCTTCCTGCCGGATCGATGCGATACTCCGAAAAAATGTATTCGGGCCGTAAGGTTGCAACCGGCGTTTCATTTGCAGGCGTATATAATCCAGATGACTGGTCTGTTGCGTCATGTTGAATGATATATTTACCGTCGTATTTTCGTCTTTTTCTCCTTCCCAGGAGGTAGTTTGCGAGGCGCTCAAGGCCGCGATATAGGGACTGTCGTTTTTACTTATGGTGGCCTGAGTAAGTTTGGCATCGCCGGCGCTCAACGATACGACTCCTGTTCCCGACCTGACTTTGGCTATAAAACGATACGAAATCTTCCCATCGTCATTTGTAATACCCGGAATATGAAATAAAAAATCCTGGGAGGTTTTAAAATCAAAACTTTCTCCGAAAAGTTCGCGGCCGGAGTAGGGACGGCCGGAGTTGGTGACGGATACCTCCTCCTTTTCGTGCACCATATAATCGTCATACGTATCAATCCGAACCGAGCCGTTGCCTTCCGAAGGAATGGAGGATCCTTCGTTTGTTTCCGTAGCGTCGGTCACAAAATAGTAACCGAGGGTTGAATATGCGTTATTTTCATGTGTGAACAGTATGTTTTGCGAATCATAGCTCCATTTGACACAACCTTTCCCGTAGAAAAGTAAAAAGTCACTGCCTCTCCATACCGGTACGGAAGGAACGTCATCCGGGTATACGGCTTTGGAGAAGTCTTCTTCCATAGGCCATCCGCCATAACCGTGAATAGAAACCTTTTCCGGGCTGGGGAATCCCATTTTTTTAAGTTCCGAATAGGTTAATTTATGAAACCCGGTTTCTTTAACGCTTATTTTCACCCACCGGCCTTCCGATAATGCCGATTTTGTTGCATAACGGGAACCGTCATCAGCCCAAACAAAGGCTGATACCAAGATATATAACAGGATTGTATATAATTTCCGTAACATAATTTTCATAAAAAGTTCCTTCCTTACACTATATCATCCGCCTCATATACCTGTGCGGCGTTTTTCTTCACCGGGCATGAAAATCCAATAATTTACGATCTCCGATATATCCCTGTAGATGATTTCCTATGCGGACCGTTCCTGTGCCGGCAGGCGTTCCCGTATAGATCAGATCGCCCATTTTCAGCGTAAAAAAACGACTTGCACAGGCGATTATTTTATCTACCGGGAAAAGCATCTCTGCCGTATTTCCACGTTGCACGGTTTTGCCGTCGACGTCAAGATGAAAATCCAACGCCCGGATGCCGCCGGCCTCACTTAAGGGGATAAACGCGCCTGTCACGGCAGATTGATCAAACCCTTTACATATATCCCAGGGCAATCCCTTTTTCCGCAATTCCGCCTGCAAATCGCGCGCCGTAAAATCAATCCCGACCGTCACTTCATCATAATAGCGATGTGCAAATTGTTCCGCAATATGTTTACCGATTCTGTTAATTTTCACTACCACCTCTGCTTCGTAGTGGATGTCCGACGAAAAATCGGGTATAAAAAAGGGCTTTCCATCCTTTAATAATGCCGAGTCGGGCTTCATAAAAATAACAGGTTCCGATAATAATAACGAATGATGCATCTCTTTATTGTGATCTGCATAATTCATTCCTACAGCAATGATTTTCATTTTTATAATAATTATTCCGAATTACGATCGTCACGAATC
>JAIRKN010000066.1 GCA_031260095.1 Tannerella sp.
TTTCGTTTTGTTCTATATCGGAATTTGCCAGACCTTGCAGAGTGTCGATAGAGAGGTATTTGTGGTCTTCGGCTTGCAGTCCGGTGAGTTTCGTCAATTTCTCGCCTTCGGGCGTACCGCTGTTGGTAATCAGCAGAAATGTACGGATGAGTATAATCCCGTCCGTTATTTCGGCAACAAAATAGCCGATCTTCAATTCGTCGGTGAAGCAGGCTATGAGCAGTCTTTTTTTCGTTATGGAGAGAATCTCTTTATGTAATAATGCATGCATTATAACGGCTTTGTAGAAGCACGGGATCATAGCCCCTATCCGTTCTTTCATGCGATCAAGTGCGTGTTGTTGGATATAAATCGGCAATCTCAGTTTGGCTAAGGACGTGTTGGACGGATTAGAGCGGAGCTTAGTGTTTATATCCTCCATCGACAGCTTAAAGGGGATAAACTCCGGCCGGCCATCTTCAAAAAACATTGCGCCTGTTTGTATGGCCGTATGCACTTCGCCGTTGACTTTTACTTTCCGCACTTCCAGGGGATGCGTTCCGATAGTAATCTTTTTGTGCATTCTGAAATCCTGTCTTTTGATTTCTTCCATTGTTCTTTGGTAGGCGCTGGCTTTCGTAGTGGGTAGTATGTTGGGGATGATGTATCCGGAATCGAAAGCCGGTACACTGATATCAAGCGTATAGGTGTGGAGGTATTTCTTTTCCATATCGTCGAAGAGCCAGCAGGCGGAGGCGCAGATTTGCCGTAGGCCGTCTTCATAGATCTGTCCGCGTTCGTCGCGCAGTTCGGCATATCCGGCGAACGGTTTTTTGGCCGGATATTGTGAGGGGGATTCGCTTAAATTGTATTCAAGCGACATGCCCACTAAGGAATAGTCGGCAAACGTCATTCGTTCTTTGCCGCCCTTTACTACTTCCAGCGTCATTGTCTGTTGTTGCACTCTGATTGTTTTCATCAGTACTTCCGCCAGTTGTTTTTTGATTTTTGCACCTTTAGCTGCCACGATTTTGAGCGGAGCGCCACGGAAGTAATACATCGTGAGTTTCTCGGTCAACGGGATCGTGTCGTAGAGCGATTCGTCGCCGATTTGTTTGCACAAGTGCCGCAGTTTGTCAAAAAAGAATCGTTTGTACTTCTCTTCCTGTTGTCTTTGTTGCTCTGCGGGACTGATATATTTTTTCTTTTTCGAATGTTTTATCCTTGCCATAAGTATAAAAATTTATATAAGCACAAAATTAAATAAATATCCTGAGACATCCAAGCGCTCGCAAAAGATAAAGTCTGCGATCAATAATTTGTCAATTTTTGTAAAAACATAAGGGCTTTTCCGTAAGTATTTGAGAATCAATCATCATATCTTATCTGCGTTCGCCATTTTCAATTGAATCTGGCGAAATCCAATTGAATCTGGCGAAATCCAATTGAATCTGACGAAATCCAATTGGATCTGGCGAAATCCAATTGGATCTGGCGAAATCCAATTGGATCTGGCGAAATCCAATTGAATCTGACGAAATCCAATTGGATCTGACGAAATCCAATTGGATTTGGCCATTTACGATTGGCTTTGGTCATTGCCGATAAGTTCCGGCCGGTTGCCGTCACACGTCCAATGCTTCTTTTAACTTTTTGATCGCAATATCGGGAGAGTTGTGTTCGCCGAGAAGCGTGATGAATTTACTTCCGATAATTGCACCGGATACGTTATCGCAAACAGTGGCGTAGGTTTCTTTATTACTGATTCCGAAGCCGACCATACAGGGATTTTTTAACGACATCGAACGGATCCGGCGGAAATAAGCCTGTTTTTCGGCATCAAACGATTTTTGTGCTCCGGTGACGGCGGCCGATGATACCATATAGATGAAACCGTCAGTATGCTCGTCGATCAGGCGGATGCGTTCATCGGACGTTTCCGGCGTGATGAGCATGATCATTTTCAGATGATACCGTTCGGCGACCGGCTTGAAGTCTTTTCGATATTCATCAAACGGCAAGTCCGGAATGATGCAGCCGTCTATACCGCATTTCAGGCAGGAGCGGCAGAAGGCTTCAAAACCATACTGCATGACGGGATTCAGGTATCCCATCAGCAATAGCGGAATTTGTACGTTCGGGCGAATGCCGTCCAGTTGAGCGAATAGTTTCTTCAGCGACATTCCATTGCGCAACGCCTGTGTTGCGGCGTTTTGTATCGCCACGCCGTCGGCTATCGGATCGCTGAAAGGAATCCCTATCTCGACCATATCTACGCCGTTTCTTTCCAACGTCCGTATGATCTCTACCGTCAGATCCGCCTCCGGGTATCCGGCGCAGAAATAAATCGAAAGAATGTCTTTCGTCTTTGTTTTGAATAAATGATTGATTCTGTTTTCCATTTCTATTTATTTTACCGCAACAGCGTTGCGGATCCTGTGAATAAAATCTTTTAGTTTATCAACATCTTTCACCGCAGGCGATGTTTCGAAACCGCTGTTGAGATCAATGCCTGCAAATTGCGGATGTTTCAATAAGAGCAGATCGTGAATGCTGCCGGGTGTAAGACCGCCGCTCAACAGAAACGGCGTTCGACCCTGGTAGCTATCAAGCAACGACCAGTCGAAACGCAGGCCGGAACCTCCATAGCCGGCGCACCTGGTGTCGAAGAGAAAAAAATCGGTACAGGCGGCGTAGTCTTCGGTCTTCACGAAATCGTCAGCCTGCGCGACCGGGAAAGCTTTGATCACGCCGTAACCGGCTTCTCGCAGAGCGATACAGGTTCCGGGAGATTCTTCCCCGTGCAGTTGCAGGCTGTTCAGGCGGTAAGTTTCAGCCCTTGCCAGCATGTTCGCCGCCGTTTCGTTCACAAACACCCCTACTTTATGCCTTTCACACCGGCGTATCATCTCCGCCGCGTCTTCATTCTCCGAAACGCACCGCGAAGACCCCCGGTAGAATATGAATCCTACGTAATCAATATCAAGGGCCGATATCCGGCGCAGATTCTCGGCGTTGCGCATTCCACAAACTTTTATTTTCATTCCTTATGGGCGGTTTACGTTAAATACATTTTATCCATGACGCAGTTCACGAACAAATTCCGCCACCGTCGCTCCCGGATCGGCCGTTTTCATAAAGGTCTCGCCGATCAGAAACCCCCTGTACCCCGCATCACGAAGGCTTTTGATGATCTTCGTATCCGAAATTCCGCTTTCGGATACGAAGACCGGCGCCTTCCGTCCTTCTCCTGTTTCGGCTTTCATTCTTTCGATCATGCGGAATGAGTTTTCAACATCCGTATGGAATGTTCCCAGATTACGATTGTTCACTCCGAGCATATCAATATTTTCGGTAAAATAGGCGAACTCCTTTTCATTGTGGATTTCAAGTAAAACCTCAAGCTCCAACTGGTGCGCGATTCCGGCAAAAGATTCACACTCCTCTTTTGTCAGCGAAGCCGCAATCAACAGGACAGCGTCGGCCCCCAGTACGCGCGCCTGATAGAGCTGATACTCGTCGATGATAAAATCTTTGCGCAGGAGGGGCAGTTTAGTCAGCGAACGCGCCCGTTTCAAATCGCCGAATGAGCCTCCGAAAAAGTCGCTGTCCGTGAGAATGGAACATGCCGAGGCGCCTCCTTTCTCGTATCCGGGTACGATGTCATCTATCGTGGCCTGGGGGTGTAACCAGCCTTTCGAGGGCGATCGCCGTTTAAATTCCGATATGATACCGGATGCGGATGATTCCAGTGCTTTGCGCATGGAAACAGTCGGCGCGTGCAGCCGCCACTCTTCCGAGTGAAGCATCTGTACTAAAGGTACCGCCGCTTTCTGACGGGCCACCTCAAGTCTTTTATTTGCGATTATTTTGTCTAAGATATCCATATTTTATAATTCTGGATCAGCCGTTTATTTCAATAAATTTCTTTAGTACACGCAGCGCCTTTCCGCTCTCCAACGATTCTTTCGCTTCAGCAATACAGTCTTCTATTGTTTTCTCCGGACAGATCACCTGAATTGCAAAAGCCGAGTTTACAAGAACGCAATCACGTTGCGCTTCCGTCGCCGTATTGTTCAGTACGCGGTCGAATATTGCAGCGGCGGCTTCGGGAGAATCGCCTCCGTACAAGTCTTCTTCTGCATACCGCTTCATCCCAATCATTTCGGGAGAGTAGATCTTCTCTTTCTCCGGCGTTGACACTTTAAATTCGGACGTAAGAGAGATTTCATCATATCCGTCTATACTGTGTACCACGCCAAACCGCGTGCCGCTCGCCTGATAAGTGTAACTGTAAAGACGGAACAACGGCAGATTGTATACGCCCAACAATTGATAAGCAGGCATCGCAGGATTAACAAGCGGGCCAAGAAGATTGAAAAACGTGCGTACACCAAGATTCTTCCGTATCGAAGCGACGGCTTTCATCACCGGATTAAAATACGGAGCATGAAGGTATGCAATATGACAGGCGTCCAGAGATTTGCGCAATTTATCCGTTTCGTTCGTAAATTTAACGCCGTGCCGTTCCATCACATTGCTTGCGCCGCTTACCGAAGTAGCGCCGTAATTACCGTGCTTCGCCACATTATATCCGGCGCCCGCAAGCACGAAACACGATGCCGTACTGATATTAAACGTATTCTTCCCGTCGCCTCCCGTCCCCACAATATCGACGGGCCTGTATTCCGATAAATCGACCGGTACGCGCATAGACAGTAGCGCGTCACTGAATCCGGCAAGTTCGTCAACAGATATACTGCGCATTAAAAATACGGTGATCAATGCCGAGATCTGTTCATTGTTATATTTTCCTCCGGCAATGTCAACCAGAATCTTTTGCGCTTCCTCGCGTCTGAGATATTGATGCTCAAACAGGCGATATAATAAATGTTTCATTTTTATTTATTGTAAATTATAAATCCAGTTTTCAATTATTCTTCCCCCCTGCGGAGTGAGTACTGATTCGGGATGAAATTGTATCCCCCGAACATCATACTGACGGTGACGAAGTCCCATGATTTGTCCTTCGACAGCGTCGACAGCCGTAATTTCCAGACATTCCGGGAAACGCTCTTTCGAAACTACCCACGAATGATAGCGACCTGCACGAAAACCCAACCCCAAACCGCTGAATAACGGATCTTCCGCTATCACACGTATGTCGGAACAAACGCCATGATAAACCTCCTTTTGATTCAGTAGTCCGGCGCCAAAGACCTCGCCGATCGCCTGTTCGCCAAGACAAACTCCCAGAATGGACTTCGTCGGTGCGAACTTTTCTATCAACGGCAATAGCAAACCGGCTTCCGAAGGTATTCCCGGCCCCGGAGATAACAGGATTTTATCATAAGAATCCACTTCATCCAATGATATCTTGTCATTGCGATATACATCCGTATCAACGCCCAACTCCCGTAAGATATGATACAGATTATACGTAAAAGAGTCGTAATTATCAAATAATAGACATTTCATAAATTGTTAATTATATACGGTTATTAATTTTTCAGATTCTCCGCTTCGCATATCGCTTTATTCAGTGCGCCAAGTTTACTGTTCACCTCTTCGAGTTCGCGTTCATCATTACTTTTTGCCACAATACCCGCACCGGCCTGATAATACAAAACATTGCTGCGACTGACGAACGTCCTGATCGTTATGGCCTGATTCAGATCTCCGTCGAATCCTATGAAACCGATACACCCGCCGTATGCCCCGCGATTGTGCCGTTCTATTTCCGTAATAAGTTGCATGGCACGCACTTTAGGCGCTCCGCTTAACGTTCCGGCAGGAAAGGTGTCGATAAATGTTTTTATGGAATTGCCGCCGCGCTCTATCTCTCCGCTCACACGCGATACCAAGTGCACGACGTGACTGTAATATTGCACCTCTTTGTAGAAATCAACCTTGACATGGCGGGCATTACGACTCAAATCATTGCGGGCAAGATCGACAAGCATGACATGTTCGGCATTCTCTTTAGGATCGTTTATCAACATTTCGACCCGTTGTTTATCAAGCGCCATATTGCCGGTACGAAAGGCCGTCCCGGCAATAGGATCTATGCTCGCGCGACCGTCTTGTATTTTACAATGTGTTTCCGGTGATGAGCCGAAAATACGAAAGCCTCCAAAATCAAAGTAAAACAAGTAGGGCGAAGGATTTATACTGCGAAGCGAACGGTAAACCTTAAAATCATCCCCTTGATAAGCCTGTTCGAAACGACGACTGAGAACTATCTGGAAAACATCACCCCGCAAACAGTGCTTTACGCCTTCACGTACCATCGTTCTGTATTCTTCATCCGTGACAGGCGATGTACGCTCTCCTGTTATACGGAAATCATAGGAAGCATAGTTACGGTTCTCTATCAGCGTTTCAATCTCATTCAAATGATCCTCTTCCTCTTCGCGACATAGTTCGATAAGTGTTAATTCATTTCTGAAATGATCAAATACCAACACATATTTATAAAGAATGTAATACAGATCCGGTGCATCCGTATCTTTATGGTGATATTCCAATACGGGAATATTTTCAAAATAACGTACCGCATCAAATGCCGTATAGCCGAAGAGTCCGCAATATTTTTTATCGCGCCCTTCTACGTCAAACTGCTGAAGAAACAGATTCAATGCGTCCGGTACGGAATAATAAGCATTCAGTTCTTTCACTTCTTTTTTCCCGTCGGGATATGACATCGTAGCTTCGCCTGAATTGATAGCAATATCCGCGACGGGACAAAGAGCAATAAAGGAAAGGCTGTTTTCGTTAACATGAAAATCCGAACTTTCCAATAACGCGGATTTCGGATAAACATCACGCAGTTTCAAGTATAAACTGACCGGCGTATAGAGGTCGCCTAATAATTTCTTACTGATCGTTTTTAACTTATACATCATTTAAAATTTTAGTGATTAATCATTCATTGTCCTGTCGACGCATACGCAGGTTCTCCTGTGTGCAAAGCGTATCCATATCCTTGTCTCCACGGCCGGATACCGTTAACACCAGAACGTCTTCCTGTTTAAAATCAAGTTTGGGCAGCGCTCCGAGTGCGTGAGCGCTTTCAAGTGCGGGAATAATACCTTCCAATTGCGTCAACTCAAACGCGGCGGCGATCGCTTCATCATCATTCACCGACAAGACCTTCGCCCGTTTCGTTTCCGACAGATTGGCATGAATAGGCCCTATTCCCGGATAATCCAGGCCGGCCGATATCGAATAAGGTTCTTCGATCTGTCCGTCTTCATTCTGCATCACAAGCGTCCGCGCCCCATGTAATATACCTTCTTTTCCCAGTTGCATGGTAGCTGCGCTTTTACCCGAAAGAAGTCCTTCCCCCCCGGCTTCGGCAAGTATAATTTTCACCCGTCCGTCATGCAGGTAATGATAAACCGTACCCGCAGCATTACTTCCTCCTCCTACACATGCCATCAGATAATCCGGATAATCGCGTCCTTCTTTTTCCATCAGTTGCTTTTTTATTTCATCGCTTATCACAGACTGAAGTCTTGCTACCATATCGGGATAAGGATGAGGTCCTACGGTCGAACCGATAATATAAAACGTATCCGAAGGATGACAACACCAGTCGCGTATCGCTTCATTCGTCGCATCTTTCAAGGTCATATTTCCGGAGAATACCGGAACGACCGTCGCACCGAGCATCTGCATCTTTTTAACATTCGGCTGCTGGCGTTCCACATCCGTTTTACCCATATAAACCACGCATGGCATATCCATTAGTGCGCAGACCGTAGCGATTGCCACGCCATGCTGCCCCGCGCCGGTTTCCGCGATCATACGGGTCTTCCCCATACTTCGCGCGACAAGGATCTGTCCGATCGTATTATTAATCTTATGCGCTCCGGTATGATTCAAATCTTCCCGTTTCAGATAAATCCGGCAACCGTATTTCCTGCTTAACCGTTTTGCAAAATAAAGCGGCGACGGACGTCCTACATAATCACGGAGCAGATCATGATACTCTTTTTTAAAAGAACCGCTCTCCAACACTTTTAAATACTTATTCTGCAAATCTTCCACGCATTTGTGAAGGATTTCAGGAACATAAGCGCCTCCGAAACGCCCGTAATAACCTTTTTCATCTACATGATAATTCATTTTGTTCATTCTATTTATTAAATTTCCGTTCTTACTTCTCAAAAGTCAAAAAAAAAGGTCTGTCGCGAGTACGACAGGCCTTTTCTAATTAACCAAATAAATAAATACGCCGGACTACTCACAATGAATACATTGCAAGCGCCACCAATTTCTATTTATCATCAAACGTCTCATATTATAAACTTTATCGGCGGCAAATATACAGACATTTTTCATATAAACAAATAAATTATCTATTTTTTTTTCACTGCCACTTTATCTCTTTTCCCGTCAACCGATAACAAACAGGGAGTCTGTACAAGTCTGGAGTGCTTCACCCTACGGGTTTGCCGGTGACGGAGAGATGGGGCGGGTTTTACGGCAGCGCGGCGCGCCGTGCCGGGCGAACATCGAGTAGGAGAAACGGGATTATTTCCCGTTTCGACCTCTCACACCACCGTACGTGCCGTCCGGCATACGGCGGTTCCTTAATTAACCCTTAAACACAGGATG
>JAIRKN010000188.1 GCA_031260095.1 Tannerella sp.
GGTAATTTGCATCTGGGTAATTATTTTGGTGCGGTGAAGAGTTTTTTGAAGATGCAGGATGAGTATGATTGCTTTTTCTTTATCGCCGACTGGCATTCGCTGACCACACATCCTAATCCTGAGAATCTGGGACGGAGCGTGAAGACGATCCTGGCCGAATATCTTGCCTGCGGACTTGATCCCGAAAAGGCTACGATCTATGTGCAAAGTGACGTGCGCGAAGTGGCGGAATTGTATCTTTATCTTAATATGAATGCGTATCTGGGCGAACTTGAACGGGTGACAACGTTTAAGGAGAAAGTTCGCGCGCAACCGGATAATGTGAATGCGGGCCTGCTGACCTATCCGACCCTGATGGCTTCGGATATTATTATACACCGGGCCGTGAAGGTGCCGGTGGGTAAGGATCAGGAACAGAATATGGAGATGGCGCGTAAGTTTGCACGCCGTTTCAACAGTATTTACGGTGTTGACTTTTTCCCGGAACCGGCTTCGTTTCATTTATCCGAAAAAGCGGTGAAGGTGCCCGGACTGGATGGCTCCGGTAAGATGGGGAAAAGCGAAGGGAATGCAATCTATCTTGTTGACGACGAGAAGGTTATTCATAAGAAAGTGATGCGCGCCGTGACGGATTCCGGTCCGACGGCGCCAAACAGCGAGAAGCCGGAAGCTATTCAGAACCTGTTTACGCTGATGGAAATCGTTTCGGGGAAAGATACGTATGATTATTTCGACGAGAAGTATAACGCCTGTGAGATCCGGTATGGCGATATGAAAAAGCAGTTGGCCGCCGATATCAATGCTTTTTGTGCGCCGGTCAGAGAGCGTATACACGAGATGAGAGCCAATGACGCCTATCTGGAAAAAGTGGTCCGAATGGGTGCGGAGAAAGCCTCCGCAAGCGCCTCCGTGACGTTAAACGAGGTGCGCCGGATCATTGGATTTAAACCTTATGGCTTATAATAATGCTTCCGGGTTGAGATTGTTTTTTTCGATGTCTTTGAAATAGTTGTATGTACCTACCTTTATTTCGGCACAGGCGGCTTCGTCGCAGACAATAATGCCTTTCGGATGGCTCTGTAATGCGGTTATTGTCCACATCTGGCTGATCCCTCCTTCGATGGCCTGCCGTAACGCACGGGCTTTGTTATGGCCGTTTACCACAATCAGTACTTCCCCGGCATCCATTACCGTCCCTACACCTACGGTCAGGGCGGTTTTCGGAACTTTGTCGACGTCGCCGCCGAAGAAGCGGGAGTTGGCAATGATCGTATCCGCCGTGAGCGATTTTATCCGCGTGCGGGATGACAGGGAAGAGCCAGGCTCGTTGAATGCGATGTGTCCGTCGGATCCGATCCCGCCAAGAAAGAGGTCAATGCCTCCGGCTTTCTTTATGCGCTCTTCGTAGCCGGCACATTCCTGTTCGAGATCTCCGGCATTTCCGTTCAGTATGTTTACGTTTTTCTCGCGGATGTCGATATGGCTGAAAAAGTTATTCCACATGAAAGAATAGTAGCTTTCCGGGTGTTCGCGGGGAATCCCGACATATTCATCCATGTTGAATGTGATTGTGTCGTTGAATGAAACCGCTCCTTTTTTATATAGTTTGATCAGTTCTTTGTAGGTTCCCAATGGTGATGAGCCTGTCGGCAGGCCGAGAACAAAGGGTTTTGGCCGGGCTTTGTTTATCCTGGCGGCAATGTAACAGGCTGTCCATTTTGACAGGGTTTCGTAGTTTGGTTCGATGATTACTCTCATGATTTTAATTTGTTGAATGATTTTACTGTAGTCGTCCGGCCATTGCTTTTCCCAGTGCGATGCACTGTTCTTCCGTACTTATGTTTTGTTTTTGTTCAACCGGATCGCCCACAACGTCCCACTTCATTTCTTCTCCGAAAGCGGCCAGGCGTTTGACGGCGACTCCGGCCCATGTGAAAGAGCCGAAATAGCCGAATAAACGGTTTTTGACGTCCCGCAAAGCGATTTGATTGAGCAGGGAGTCAATGGCCGGGAAAATCCGGGCGCTGTATGTAGGGCTGCCGATAATAACGCCTTTGTAATTGAATATGTCACGTAATATGTAGGACGCATCCGTGTTGCTGACGTCGTGCATGGCGATCTCCCGCACTCCCGCCTCAGATAAGGCACATGCAATGGTTTCGGCCATTTGTTCAGTGTGTCCGTACATGCTTCCGTAGGCAATCGTTACTCCTTTCACTCCTTCGTAGCGGCTCAGTCTGTCGTAGATCGCTATCGCCTTTGATCTTTGTTCCGTCCATACCGGGCCGTGTGTGGAACAGATCATCCGTATGTCCAAACCGGAAAGCTTTTGGATAGCTTTTTGGACGGGATTTCCATATTTGCCGACGATGTTGGAGTAATAGCGTGTCATCTCATCCCAATACTTTTCCGTATTTATGTCCCTGTCCGTCACGCCGCCGTCTAATGTGCCGAATGTCCCGAAAGCATCGGCCGAAAAGAGTACTTTGTCCGTTTCGTCGTACGTAAACATGACCTCCGGCCAGTGTACCATCGGCGCCGTGTAGAAGGTGAATGTATGGGAGCCGGTGTT
>JAIRKN010000198.1 GCA_031260095.1 Tannerella sp.
CTATGGCGCGTTTATTGAATTTTCTTTTGGGCGCCATTTTCTGTCCGTCTGTCCCCGGTTCTTTAAATCCGATACTTTTCTTTTCCTGCATTATTGTTTCAAACCCTTCCACAATGCGCCTGTCAGCAGCACGTTCACCGCCAGCACAAACGTCAGCAGGCAAACCTGCGAGAGGTCGAACGCTTCGACAAACGCCGTTGCCGCCAGATGAAAGATATTCAGCAACAGAAACAGGCCGCTCCATACGAGCGAAAACCAACGAAAACCCTTTCCCGAAAGCTGTATCGACAGCAGCGCCATCAGGAAAGTAACGGTGAATATCACCGTATTGAACAACTGCGTACCTAACGGTATTTCGCCGGTCGCATCGGGCAGTCGAATATCGACGTCGTAGAACAGTCCGTACATGTGCAGTACGTTGTGCGTGAGGAAGCAGATCCCCAATAATAGCCAGTAAAAGGCGGTTTTAAGTTGCGTGTTCATTTTGAATTTTTTTTAGTTATGATAACACAAAGGTGCTGGCAATAATTACGTCCGTCAATCCCCATTTGTAGGGATTTTTGAGCGAAAAACTACCATAAATTGGTAGGATGCCGTACGTTTTACGACTTACAACTTACGACTTACGACTTATGACTTACAAAGTCAACCTGAAATCCGCAGGCAAGAGTTACATTGTATCCGGCATAACTTTGTGAAGTCAGTCCGGATTGCTTCAGGATATGCCTCTGCTGGTGACGGACACACCAAAGAGGTAATTGATTGCGTGGTTTTAGAACAGAAAAGTGACCGATATTACAAATCATTCAGCACATAGGACGAGTCTTTGGTTCTTTTTATCAGGAAAAAGAACAAGTTCATTGAAATTATTGTAACTTTGCGCTCGAAAAAGGTTAAGATTATGACAGAACATGTAATGCAGGAAGATAACAGGAAAAGTTTAAATTTTATAGAACAAAAAGTAGAAAGCGACTTGGCGGAAGGTTTGAACAACGGGCGCGTCCAAACCCGTTTCCCGCCGGAGCCGAACGGTTATCTTCACATCGGACACGCAAAAGCCATCTGTCTGGATTTTGGCATCGCCAAACAATATAACGGACTGTGCAACCTGCGTTTTGATGATACAAACCCGACGAAAGAAGATGTTGAATATGTGGACGCTATACAGGACGACATCAAGTGGCTCGGATTTCAGTGGGCTGATGTTTATTATGCCTCCGACTATTTTCAACAGTTGTACGATTTTGCCGTACGGCTTATCAAATCAGGAAATGCATACGTCGACGAACAATCCGCCGAACAGATCGCAAAACAGAAAGGGACACCTACACAACCCGGAACAAACAGTCCTTTCCGTAACAGGCCGGTAGAAGAAAGCCTGGACTTGTTTCGTAGTATGAACGAAGGCGAGTTTGAAGAAGGAGCCATGATCCTGCGGGCAAAGATAGACATGGCTTCCCCGAACATGCATTTCCGTGATCCGATTATATACCGTATTATCAAACATCCGCACCATCGTACGGGCGATCAATGGAAAGTATACCCGATGTATGATTTTGCACATGGACAAAGCGATTATTTTGAAGGGGTCACACATTCTTTATGTACGCTGGAGTTCGAAGTGCACCGCCCGTTGTATGACCATTTCATGGATTTGCTGATAGAAGAAGTGAATAAAAACGGAGACGGGTTTGAAAAGAATAAGATCTATGATAATTACCGCCCTGTTCAGACGGAATTCAATCGCCTGAACCTGACATACACGATGATGAGTAAACGCAAATTACTGCAACTCGTAAAAGAAAAGATTGTAAGCGGCTGGGATGATCCGCGTATGCCGACAATCTGCGGATACAGGAGACGGGGATTTACGCCTGCATCAATCCGAAATTTTATCAATATGATCGGATATACCAAATATGACGGAACTATTGATGTGGCACAACTTGAATATGCGGTAAGGGAAGACCTGAATGCGACGGCTAAACGGGTAGCAGCCGTGATAAACCCAATCAGGCTGGTCATTACAAACTATCCGGAAGAACTGGTCGAAAACTTTGATTCGGTCAATAATCCGGAAGATCCTTCTGCCGGCGCTCATCAGATCGCCTTTTCACGTGAATTATATATCGAAGCGGAAGACTTTATGGAAGATGCTCCGAAAAAATATTTCCGCCTGACGCCGGGACAGGAAGTAAGATTGCGTTGTGCATACATTATAAAATGTACCGGATGCAAAAAGAACGAAGCCGGCGAAGTAGTGGAGGTCTATGCGGAGTATGATCCTGAAACAAAAAGCGGAATGCCCGGAAGCCGTCGTAAAGTGAAAGGAACCATACACTGGGTGTCTGTAAAACATGCTGTTCCGGCAGAAGTACGTTTATACGACCGGCTTTTTATGGTTGAAAATCCCGCAGACGAAAAAGACAAAGATTTTCGCGAACTGCTGAATCCTGATTCTTTAAAAGTCCTGACCAACTGCTTCGTTGAAGAAGAACTTAAAAATGCCGAACCTTATGACCATTTTCAGTTCCAACGCATCGGTTATTTTAATGTAGACCCGGATAGCCGGAACGGTCGCCTCATTTTCAACCGTACAATTTCCCTGAAGGATACTTGGAATAAAGTAAAAGAGAAATAAATATATATTCTTTATTAGTGAAATACTGTATCAATAAGTGAAATTGAATGGTTTTAATTTGAAAGCAAAAGATATATAAAAGCAATATGGAGAATATTTCATCTTTACTGAGCCGATTTTTCGAATCGCAGAAAAGTGATACGGACACATACTTTGATGTGGATGAAATCGTATCCCTGATTGATCATTTTTTGGATAAAGATGACGTATCAAATCTGAAAACAGCGATTGAACTGGGATATAAACTACATTCCGATGATGCCGGCTTCAAAATCTCTTTATGTAAAACGCTTGTTTCTATTGAAGATTTCGGTTCGGCTATCAGACTGATAGAAGATACCGGGATTAAAAAGAATAAAGACATGGATCTGATGCGGCTTGAATGTTATTGCGAACTTGACAGATATGATGACGCGCTTACATTAATCAACGAACTGACGGTTGAGAACAGCGCCTATCTGGAAGACGCCGTCATTCAGACGGCATACGTAATGAACGATATCGAAGAACATCAGCAAGACGCGTATGATTTCATCGTGTATGCACTTACTCTGTTTCCCGGCAACCTGACCCTCAAATCGGAGCTTTGTTTTAACCTGGAAATTCAAGGTAAAACAAAAGAAGCGTTGACGCTTTGCCGGGAATTAATTCATGAAGATCCGTATGCTGCTGAGATATGGTACATGCAGGGACGGATCTATTCATTGTGCGCTGATTTCGAAAAGGCGGTGGATTCGCTCGATTTCGCACTGACATGTATCCATAATAACGAAGATCTGGAATATGAAATAAAACTGATGAAAGCCTATTGCCTGTATAAAAACGAAAGCTACCAAAAGGCCATCTCTACTTACAAAGAACTAATTTCATACGACGAATTCATCAGTTCCGAAGTTGAACCGTTTCTTGCAGAATGTTACATGAGTCTGAAAGAATACGAAAAAGCATACGATATATTAAAACGGATAATCGGGGACGAAAGCCTGGAAGATGAAATATCTGTTTACGGAAACTTTATTTATTGCTGCATAGAAACCGAACGTCGCAAGGAAGCGATAGATATTTTAAGCGAAGCCCTGAAACGTTTCCCAATCAGTATTCTTGAATATCTATCCTCATTGAACATGGCAAGAGAACAATTATCACAATCATATATCGGAAAGAAAAATATTCTGCGTACAGGCGATCTGGCCCGGAAATATCTTGAAAGTAATTTGCACAACAATTGAAAATATGAACAGAACCATCAAAGATTACGGATTAATACTTTTAAAAGGGATCGGTATGGGAGCCGCCGATGTAGTGCCCGGCGTTTCCGGAGGAACCATCGCATTTATTGCCGGAATATACGAAGAACTCATTGATTCGATTAAAAGCATAAATACCGCTTCATTAAAACTTTTTTTCTCCTTTAAATGGAAAAAATTCTGGAAAGCGATCAATGGGAACTTTCTTTTATCGCTCGTTCTGGGAATCGGAATCAGCATCTTTTCCTTAGCCAGAATGATAACTTATCTCCTGGACGAACATCCGGTTTTAGTCTGGGCGTTTTTCTTCGGACTGGTTTTAGCCTCGACATGGATCGTTGTACAGGACGTGAAGCAATGGAACTGGAAAACGGTCATCAGCTTTATTACCGGAGCTGCCATAGCCTTTTTCATCACGATGGCGACTCCGGCAAAAACCCCCGACGGATACTGGTTCATATTTATCTGTGGAGCGCTTGCCATCTGCGCCATGATTCTGCCGGGGATTTCAGGCAGCTTCATACTGGTACTTCTGGGAAAATATTTTTTCATCATGGAGGCGGTGAAATCGCTTAAAATATCGGTTTTACTTCCTTTTGCCTGCGGAATTATTGTCGGGATCACATCTTTCTCACGGGCATTATCGTTTGCGCTACACCGGTTTCATGATATAACCATAGCCGTATTGTCCGGCTTCATGCTTGGTTCACTCAATAAAGTCTGGCCCTGGAAAAGAGTTGTGGAAACATACATTGACGGCCACGGTGTTGAAAAACCGCTTGTCGAAACAAATATATTACCGGATCAATATCTCTGGCAGGCAATCATATTAGCGATCTTAGGTTTCACAATCGTTTATTTTCTTGAAAAGCTATCCCACAAAAAAAAGATACATTAATTATTCAAATAAACAAAACCTGTATCATATCATCAGGCATTCAATAATTGAC
>JAIRKN010000210.1 GCA_031260095.1 Tannerella sp.
TTGTTTTATCAGGTAACGGAAATCTTTTTTTAAGGCATTGTTTGTAATGACAACCGCTTCTCCGAATAAGGCGCCGACTTTCGTTCCGCCGATATAGAAAACATCGCACATCTTTGCAATGTCAGGTAGCGTCAGGTCATTATTTTCTGCTGCCAGCCCATATCCCAAACGAGCGCCGTCCATAAATAACGGCAGGTTATTTGTCCGGCAAACGTCGCTCAACGCCTGTAATTCCTGTTTGGAATAGACGGTACCCCCTTCGGTCGGATTTGAAATATAAACCATACCGGGTTGTACCGTATGCTCGCGGTTAGCATCATGCCGATGTTCCGTCAGCATCTGCTCCACCTGATGGGCGGTCAACTTACCCTCTTTTGCCGGTAATGCAAGCACTTTGTGGCCGGTAGCCTCGATAGCTCCTGTTTCGTGTACGTTAATATGTCCTGTTGTAGCAGAGACGACTCCCTGATGAGGCCGCAAAACGGAGGCAATTACCGTTATATTGGTTTGTGTGCCGCCAACCAGGAAATGAATATCCGCCGATTCGTTTTCACATATCTGACGGATGATACGCCGTGCATTTTCACAATAGTTGTCTTCGCCATACCCTTTTGTCTGTTCAAAATTAGTTTCTGTCAGACGTTTTAATATCTGCGGGTGCGCACCTTCCGCATAATCACATTCAAATCGTATCATATCTTTTGATGATCTGTTTTTAAATCCGGCAGGATCGTACTAAGGGCAAGGTAGTCGGGACTGTTTGCATAAATATAGAGTAGCGAGCCTTCTTTTATAGCGTCAATAATCGGTTTGCTGACCGCTTCCGGGAGGGCGGGGCACCCTAAGCTCCGACCCAGTCTGCCGGATGATTTTATGACAGCCGGGTTTGCATACGGAGCGCCGTGCATGACGATGGCACGTTCCCGCGCCTTGTCGTTGATATTTTTTTCAAGCCCGGTCAATAGAAGGGAATATCCGTTTTTGCCCTGATAGACGCTTTCCGTCAGGTAAAAGCCAAGTGAACTTTTATAGGAACCGCTTTGATTGGAAAAGGATGTCGCATAATTGCCGCCGCTGTTTCGTCCATGCGCTACATAGGAGGTGAACAACAGCTTTTTGTTTTTTACATCAATAACATACAATCGCTTTTCGGTGGAGGGTTTGGTAAAATCAATCAGTGTCAGCAGATCTTTTTTACGCTCCTTAATTTTGGAATAACCGGTAATAGCCTGCAGAAATGCGGCGTAGTTAACGGTTTCGGACAGGCCGGTTTCATGATAGAGTTCACAAGCGCCGGTTGATACCTCCGCAACAGGTTCTGTGCCTCCCACGAACAGATGATTCGTCGGGATTAGGAGAAGTGATAATGACAGGAAAAACTTTTGCATAATTCAAAAAAGAAAGGAGCAAAGATATGAAAAGGCAGATTTTTTATTCTATAACAAATACTAAACTTTCATAAACCGGCGCCCAGTTAAATACGAATTTCGCATGAGAACTGGCATTACGAACACACATATGTGATCTGGGGATCGTACCTAATGTCGGGCTGTATTCTATGATAGTCTTGCGCGGCGCATTGGAAGGTACGCCGTGGATATAGCCCCCGTTACAAAAACGACTTGCATACGGGGCAAATCCTCCTGTTTTGGTGGAGCCGTCTTTCAGAAAGATCATTTTCACCTTTTTTTCCTGTACGACAAAAATGCCCAGTGGAGTAGGGTGTGCATAAGGCGGATTGTAAACGCCTGTTGTAGCCGGATTCATACTTCTTATCCGCCATTCGGAACCGGCTTTCTCTATGGTTGCAATATTCTGGTTTGTCCGGTCGACAAATATAGTTTTCCTGAAATATAACGTATCCGTCTCTATCGGTTTGATATATTTGCGTGGCACAAGCCAGTCGCCGTCAAAATAAACGGTTGATACGCGGATAAGATTCGTCGTACCGGTTGATATTTTCACCAGTGAACCATCCGGGGCATAACGTTCGGGCGTAATGGTGTCATCCGGCAGATAGAGCGGAATGCCCTGATAGCGTTCTGTGCCGAACGAATCGGTTACCAGTTTATAGCTGTTCCGTTTGAAATGACGGGCTACGGGAGCTTCACCATTCTTATTTTGCCTGTTTTGCAGAACGCCCCATTGTGATTTCTTCAGTTGCACGGTCTCAAGCCGCGCCAATTCTTTTCTGATCTGATCCCATTGGAATACGCGTGTAGTATCCTTATAAGGATATTCGTCTTCCAATGTATATTTATCATATAGGAGTTCTTTTTTCAGCAGGATATCATCTGCCGTAACTGTTTTGGGAAGTGCGGCGATCGTATCCGTAACCGGTAATGAATCAACATCTTCAGTTTCAACAGACGGATCTCCTTTTTTTTCAAAGATACAGGCGGATAAAATAAACAGATATAAAAAGACGAGGATTTTTGCGTGCATAAAGCCAATGTTTTTATCACATATATATGAATTCCACATAAAGAAAATGATATATAATAAACACAAAGGTAAAACATTTTTGGAGATCCCAAAACCTTTCATATTGCGCGCAGTGTAATTTTGTGATATGATCCTACCGGGTTGCTTACCCCCTGCGGATTCGCTGGTGACGAAAGCAGGGAATAGGTTCGCAATGACGGGAGCAGGAGCAGCAATCGGAAAAAAACGGAGCGCCCGTCAAAAAAAACGGACCGGCCTCGTGCGGCAAGCCGTTAAGCAGCAGAAGGATGCACAAAAAATCTATGCTGTCTGAGCGAAGCGAGATCCATAGATTTTAGCCGACCGGAGTGAACAGCTTAACGAATGAAGTACACGAAGCCTTGAAAGTGCGGGCGCTCGCCGTCAGCGAAACCGCAGAACGTGGAACGCTGCGGATGGATCATTCCAGAGGCAGACCTTTTTTCATTTCACGTGCGCTTGGAAATCGCGGAAATTTCATGTAGTTTTGCGGGATGATTCGTAAAAAGGCGCTTTTTTATCCTGCGGCGGCATGTATACTGTTCATTTTATTTGCTGCCGATCTGATCTTCGGAGCCGTATCTATTCCGTTCGGGGAGGTGCTTCGTATTTTGTCCGGTGCGGATACGGAGAATGTTGCGTGGCGACATATTGTCCTGCAATCCCGTTTTCCGCAGGCTGTCACTGCGCTGTTGGCCGGAGCTTCTCTGGCGACAAGCGGATTATTGCTCCAGACACTTTTCAAGAATCCGTTGGCCGGTCCGTCTATTTTGGGGATAAGTGACGGGGCCAGTTTGGGCGTCGCCTTGGTCATGCTCTTTTTCGGAAATTCATTCCACCTGTTTTCCGCCTATTCTTTCAGCGGCTCCCTGGCTATGATTATGGCTGCATTTACAGGGGCGTGTATCCTTCTTGGCGTTATTCTTTATTTTTCCGGCAAAGTGACCAATGCCGTGATGCTCCTGATCATTGGCGTTATGGTCGGATACCTTGCTTCATCCGTCATTTCGATCCTTAATTATTACTCGTCGGCAGACAGGGTACATGCTTACGTGATGTGGGGTATGGGTGATTTTTCCGGCGTTTCAAACGAACGGTTGCCCTTTTTCGTCTTTTGTTCGGTGGCCGGGTTATTTCTCTCCGTCCTGCTGATCAAGCCCCTTAACGCCCTGCTTCTGGGTGAAATGTATGCGGCAAACCTCGGAATAAAAGTGAAACGCACCCGTATCGTCATCCTGCTGTGCACCGGCTTGCTGACGGCGACGGCTACCGCATTTTGTGGCCCGGTCTCGTTCATCGGGCTTGCCGTTCCGCATATTGCACGACTGTTATTGGGTTCGTCCAATCATATAATGCTGTTGCCGGTTACGATTTTGTCGGGAGCCTCTGTTGCACTGCTCTGCAACCTGCTTACGGTGTTTCCCGGTACGGACAGCGTATTGCCCCTTAATGCCATTACGCCGATTATAGGTGCGCCGGTTATTATTTATGTGATCATAAACAGGAAGAATATCCAGTATTTTAATTGAATGATGTCACCTGCGCCCATTATCGAAACGTCCGGCTTAGTAATCGGATATATGCAAAAAGGTAAAAAACCGGAAGTGATACACGACTCGCTCCGTTTGCAACTGTATGCCGGGAAACTGACAAGTCTGCTGGGATTGAACGGCGCCGGCAAATCTACGCTTTTGCGTACGCTCTGCGGTTTTCAGCCGGCCCTTGGCGGAGAGATCCGTATAAAAGGCCGTCCGCTATCCGGCTATTCGCAGGGAGAACTGTCGCGCACGATCGGCGTTGTCCTGACGGAGAAAACGAACGCAGGCGGTATTACGGCAGAAGAACTCGTTTCGCTCGGCCGTCATCCGTACACCGGCTTTTTCGGCCGTCTGAAAGCGACCGACAAGCGTATCGTCGCCGAATCGTTAGACGCTGTCGGTATGACTTGTAAGGCGTCCGGCTATCTGTCGGAACTATCCGACGGCGAACGGCAGAAGGTTATGATCGCCAAAGCGCTGGCGCAACAGTGTCCGGTCATTCTGTTGGATGAACCGACCGCTTTTCTGGATGTGACGAGCCGCATTGAAACGATGTCGTTACTTCATCACCTGGCGGCAGAGCAGGGGAAAGCGATCCTCCTCTCTACACACGATCTGGATCTTGCCCTGCAAATGAGCGACTGCCTGTGGCTACAGGAAAAAGACCGGGAGATGACGTGCGGCGTTCCCGAAGACCTGATCCTTAGCGGAGCGTTTGAATCCTTTTTTGATAAAAAAGGGATTACGTTCGATTCTTCTACCGGAAAACTAATGGCCGATAAACCGTCCTGTCCCATTGCCGTCGAAGGAGACTTCAATACCGCCTACTGGGTTGGAAACGCACTGATACGATACGGTTTCAGGCCATCCGCAACAGATCAGTCCAACGTAAAAATAAACTGTTTCCGTCCGGACAAAATAACACTCTCCATACCGGGCCGTCCGGCGCTTGAGACCGCTTCCGTGGGCGGATTGATTTCTATCCTTACGATGCATAAAAATGAAATTCTATCCAAATAGTATCTTTAGAAAAACTCGAGAAAGAACGTTTCAGTTACAAAAACAAGCCGGCTCATTTTGTAATACCCCCAACTTGCATTATCTTTGTGCGATTTTAATCTGCTCATCGTTTAATTAGTTATGCAATTATCCATTGACAACAAGGAACTTGACAAATTCCTGATGATTGGAGACAAAGTACTGGTGAAACCTACTCATCCACAAGGCAAGACCAGATCCGGCCTGCTCCTTCCGCCGTCGGTACAGGAAGGCGAAAAACTTCAAACCGGTTATATCATAAAGACCGGCCCCGGTATACCCATACCTTCGCAAACCGACGAGGATGAGATCTGGAAAAAGAAAGAAGAGAACGTGACTTACTTGCCCTTGCAGGCAAAAGAAGGCGATTTGGCCATTTATCTCCAGAGCGCCGGGTTTGAAGTGCTTATCAATGAAGAAAAATTCCTGATATTGCCACATTCATCCATTCTGATGCTCGTCCGCGATAAAGATTTATTTGAATAAAACCCGTAAAAAACATAAAACAACAGAAATGAACAAAATAGTAGGAAAAGAACGCTTTTCGGAAAACGTAGTCAAACTGGTCGTAGAAGCGCCTTTGATTGCCCGTTCACGAAAAGCCGGACACTTCGTGATGGTCCGTACAGGCGAAAAAGGAGAGCGTATCCCGCTGACTATCGCCGGCGCGGACGTTGAGAAAGGGACGATTGATCTCGTTATTCAAGCCGTAGGCAAATCATCCGTAAAGATCTGTAACCTGAATGTCGGCGATTATATTACCGATATCGCAGGCCCGTTGGGACAGGCCACACATATCGGGAAAGTCGGGACGGTGGTTTGTGCAGGGGGAGGCGTGGGCGTCGCTCCGCTCTATCCGATTGTAGAAGCTTTTCACCATGCAGGAAACCGGGTGATCGTCGTTCTTGCCGCAAGGACCAGGGACCTGATTATTATGGAGGAGCAGATGAAAGCGGCTTCCGATGAGGTAGTGATTATGACCGATGACGGCTCGTACGGCACGAAAGGATTAGTCACAAACGGAGTCGAATCTGTTATTCAACGGGAAAAAGTGGACTTGTGTGTGACAATCGGACCTGCTATCATGATGAAGTTTGTGACGGAATTGACGAAGAAATACCAGATCCCCACGGTTGCATCATTGAATACGATCATGGTCGACGGCACAGGCATGTGCGGCGCCTGCCGCGTCACGGTCGGAGGTAAAACAAAGTTTGTTTGTGTAGACGGCCCCGAATTTGACGCTCACCAGGTCGATTTCGACGAAATGATGATGCGTCAGCGCTCCTACAAATCAATGGAATGAAGTCCCCCCCTTAATCATCAATAGAAAATGAACTTAAAAGAAAATATCGCATTGCGGAGAGCCGAATCATGGCGCGAAGATCTGCGCCGGAAAATCAATAATAAAGAGCGCACCATGATCGCGCGCGTGAAAATGAACGAACTGGATCCCGAATATCGCAGTCATACGAACGGGGAAGTGAATCAGGGATTGACGCCGGAACAGGCCGTAACGGAAGCGCAACGCTGTATCGACTGTCCGAATCCGTCGTGCATGGAAGGATGTCCGGTGGGGATCCATATACCTTCCTTTGTGAAAAATATAGAACGGGGAGCGTTTCTCGAAGCAGCCAAAGTGTTGAAAGAAACAAGCGCCCTGCCTGCCGTATGCGGTCGCGTATGCCCACAGGAGAAACAATGCGAAAGCAAATGTATTCACCTGAAAATGAAAAAAGATCCGGTTGCCATTGGCTACCTCGAACGTTTTGCGGCCGATTATGAACAGGAAAGCGGAAACTTGTCCGTACCTGTAATCGCATCCGAAAACGGAATAAAGATCGCCGTTGTAGGCTCCGGGCCTGCCGGCCTGTCTTTTGCCGGAGAAATGGCTAAACAGGGCTATAAGGTAACCGTCTTCGAAGCATTGCACGAGATAGGAGGCGTACTGAAATACGGCATACCGGAATTTCGCTTGCCGAATAAAATCGTTGATGTGGAAATTGATGTTCTCAGAAGAATGGGCGTCGAGTTTATATCCGACTGCATCGTCGGAAAAACTATCCGTTATGAACATCTTCGAGAGGGAGGGTTTAAAGGCATATTCGTAGCCAGCGGCGCCGGATTACCTAACTTTATGAATATACCGGGAGAAAACCTGATCGGCGTCATGTCTTCCAACGAATACCTGACACGTGTCAACTTGATGGATGCGGCCAATCCTGACAGCGACACGCCGGTGCCGAAAGGTAAAAACGTAGCCGTCATCGGCGGCGGCAATACGGCAATGGACTCCGTACGTACGGCCCGACGTCTGGGCGCCGACCGCTCCATGATCGTCTACCGCCGGAGCGAAGAAGAGATGCCGGCACGTATCGAAGAAGTGAAACATGCCAAGGAAGAAGGCATAGAATTTCTCACATTACATAATCCGGTAGAATACCTGGGCGACGAGAACGGGCAGGTAAAACAAATGCGCCTGCAAAAAATGGAACTCGGCGAGCCGGATGCTTCCGGCCGCCGCCGTCCCGTCCCGATAGAAGGCGCTATCGAAACGGTTGAAGTGGATGAAGTGATCGT
>JAIRKN010000018.1 GCA_031260095.1 Tannerella sp.
TAAATCAAGTGATGTTACAGTTGGAGATTTGTACGGGTTTATCCGGATGCTCACCGGGGGAAGCAAGTCTAAAGCTTCCTCTAAAGCATTGTATTCGTGTTGCAATAACCTTTTTGTCCGGTTGATAAAATCCTGGGGAAACATTTGTTCATTTATAAAACAGGGAGCAAAGATAATTCACAATTAATAATTGGCAGCGTTTCCCGGTGTTAAAATTAAACAACAATGTGCCCGTCTGCTCCCTGCCGGCTCGACGACGTTTCAAGTAATTTCAAAAGAAAACCCGTTTTCTTTTGAAATTGCGTTCGATTTGCACTATATTTGTGCGGATATGGAACCAACTCTCTATTTGATACCGGTCACATTGGGGGATACCGCTCATAGCCGGGTATTACCTCCTTATAATCGTGAAGTGCTTTTGTCGTTAAAGTATTTTATAGTGGAGAATGTACGTACGGCAAGGCGGTTTCTGAAAAAGGCGGAACCTTCCATTGTGATAGATCATCTTGTTTTTACGGAGTTGAATGAGCACACTCCTCCGGAGTTGATACCTGAAATGTTAGTTCCTATGGATGCGGGAGAATCTATCGGCGTTATGTCGGAAGCCGGTTGCCCGGCTGTAGCCGATCCCGGCGCGGATGTGGTGGCGGTGGCACAACGTAAGGGTTATCATGTCGTACCGTTGGTAGGCCCTTCATCCATATTAATGGCGTTGATGGGATCCGGCTTCAATGGGCAGAATTTTGCCTTTCACGGATATCTTCCTGTCGAACCCCTGAGGCGTGCGGAACGGATCAAAGCATTTGAGGCCCGTATGTATGCTGAATATGAAACGCAGATATTTATAGAAACGCCTTACCGGAATAATAAGTTGCTGGAAGATTTTATCCGTATATGCCGGCCTTCCACACGTTTGTGTATCGCTTGTAATATTACCTGTGGAGATGAACTTATACGGACACTTCCGGTCGGGGAATGGGCGGAAAACAGGCCGGATCTGAATAAGAAGCCGGCTCTTTTCCTGATCGGTAATCAGGGCCGGTGAACCGTTATATAATGATATGATTAAGTAAATTAATGATTGGATGAATTATGAAGTCGATAAAATATTTTGCACATGAGACTGCTGTTATTGATGAAAGATGTGAGATAGGCGAAGGGACGAAGATCTGGCATTTTTCGCATTTGATGACAGGGTGTGTGGTTGGCCGAAACTGCAACATCGGACAGAACGTGGTGATTTCTCCGGGAGTTGTGCTGGGAGATGGGGTGAAAGTACAGAATAACGTGTCTGTGTATACCGGCGTGACGTGCGAGGAGGATGTTTTTTTAGGGCCGTCTTGTGTGTTTACGAATGTGATAAACCCCCGTAGCGCTGTTTCTCGTAAGCATGAGTATGCGGCGACGCGCGTCTGTAAAGGCGCTACCATTGGCGCTAATGCGACCATCGTTTGTGGTCATGTTATTGGCGAATACGCGATGATTGGCGCAGGCGCTGTGGTGACGAAAGACGTCCCGCCTTACGCTCTGGTAACAGGAAACCCTGCACGCCAAACCGGGTGGGTAAGCAAATACGGACATCGTCTGGATTTCGATGAGGCCGGTATCGCCGTTTGCCCGGAAAGCAATGAACGGTATCTTTTTGAAAACGGCAAAATCACTATTTTGCTTTGACCGGGAGACGATGTGTGATATTACCCAGCGTAAACGTAATGACTCCTTCCGTAAATGAAGCATCTGTTGTGTTTACATTAATATTTCCGTAACTTGTGTTTAACTTTGTAATGCTATTAGTTCCCAATGTCATTGTTCCAGGGTGCACAGTGATTGTATTTGTGGTTGGTACGCCAAGGCCCTGAGGAATCACGTATTTTGCCGTTGCGATTGTATAATCGGTAACGATGGTTCCTATCGGCACATATGCCGTATCCACACTCGTGACAATTGCATATTGCCCGTTAGATGTAATGGACTGTGAATTGTCTTTAATTTCTACTTCATATTCTATATTGCTACCGGGATTATCCTGCGCTTCTTTCAGGGAAGTATATCCTTCACTACGAACTTTGTTTATCGTGAACAGGTAATGATGATTGCGTTTTGTATGAAAAAACGTGTCGGCATTATTATTATAAAAATCCAGACGGTAGTAATACGTTGCTGGGTTGGTTCCATCGTTTTTTTCGAGAATAATATGCTGCCTGTTTATCGCGAAGTCTTCCTTGTTGACCGGGTTTCCAAATACATCCGTTGCACCTGTTGGGTATTCATAGAGATAAACGGTCTTATTAATTCCGGCAGCGTCATTCTGCAATAAATGTAATGTAGCAGTACTACTGAATCCCAGCGACGTTTTGGCTATTCCTAAATTGTTATTCGGTTGTATAAATCCGCCGTCACCATGATTGAATATGTTATAACTAACATTTTCTGCCTTAAAATTCCCTGTAACATCAGATACACCTGTCCCCATTTGTATCTGTATTTTTGCTACGGCGCGCGTCATTTCACAGGTGTATCTTAATGTCGCCCAAGTAAATTTTCCATACATGGGAAGAGCCTCTCCCTCTACATAATATTTGTGGACGCTTGATGGAGAAAAATAATTGTTTATGTCTGATTCTTTTAAATTATTGTCAAGTTGTTTGATAGTGTCGCAATTTGCTATACATATAATGAGGTTTCCGTTATCCGGCTTAAATGATAATTTGGGCAATAATTGTGTCGCATAACCATTATTTGTAATTCCGGATTTTACAAGTTCATAGTTTTTCAGTTTTGCTGTTCCTTTGTCAAATTCAAGCACCCATATACTGTCAATCGTACATTCGCTTTCTGTAGCCTCGCTATAGACGGAAACTTTGGTCGCCTCCGGCATACGCAGTTCAATAGAATAACTTTCTGAAATTTCTTTCTTCTGATCAATAACAATTTCATTATTGCATGCAGTGATGCATATAACACTCACTATAAAAAACGTTATCTTTTTCATTGCTAATAATTTTAAAAATAAAATATAAATGCACTTATATCTGTGCTTGCATTAATAAAAACGCTTCAAAGATAATCATTATATTCATGATTGCAAAAAAATGAAGATTTTTTTTTCAGGGCTGACCATTTTAATTAATAATTTGTAGGAGGAGAGCAGTCTGGCGCGAACTCGCCCGTACCCGTCATCTTTGCGAGGAGTGCAGCGACAAAGCAATCCAGCGCCCTGCACACGCCCGGATTGCTTCAGGCTTCGCCTTCGCAATGACAATCTTGTCATTTTCGTCCTTGTTTGTTTGAAAAATATCAGGTCTTGCCGGTGACGCAGTGCACGCCTCCGTCATCAGCGAAGGCGGAGGGTGAAGTAATCCGGAGTGACTTTACAAAGTTATGCCGAGTACAGTATAGTAACCGCTAATACCTAATTTTTCTGCGCGCGTTTGGTAATCGGCGGAATTTTATGTAATTTTGGCGTATATTTAATGCAAAATCAAATGAATCATGGCACGATATTTAGATCCCAGAAATGACCTGACCTTTAAACGCATATTTGGCGAGCATCCCCGTCTG